>CAYNUR010000113.1:3499-4667 GCA_964400435.1 uncultured Candidatus Peribacteria bacterium | reverse complement strand
CAACAATCTCTAATCCTAGTTCCAGAAATTTCACTTACTCCACAAACAATCGACTACTTTGAAAAAACCTTAGGAATTCAAGCAGTCGTAATTCATTCTAAACTATCTGGTTCTCAAAGATTTAAAGCTTGGGAAAAAATATGGAACAACGAAGCAAAACTTGTAATCGGTTCAAGATCTGCAATCTTTTCTCCATTTCAAGATTTAGGAATGATAATTATTGATGAAGAACATGAATTTTCATACAAACAAGATAATTCACCAAGATATTCAACACACAAAGTTGCTGAAAAAATTTTAGAGTTATCACAAAAAACGAAATTAGTTTTAGGAAGTGCAACACCAAGCATTGAAAGTTCAGAAAAACTAAAAGAAAACACGATAATACTTTCAGAAAGAATCGGAGACTCAGAACTCCCAGAAGTTGAAATTGTAGATCTCCGAGATGAATTCAAAAAAAAGAACTATTCAATTTTCAGCGATCGACTTAGAGAAGAATTAACACAGACTCTCAAAGACAAAAAACAAGCAATACTATTCTTAAATAGAAGAGGAAGCGCTTCTTCCGTTGTATGTAGGGATTGCGGATACTCAGTAAATTGTGATCATTGCGACATTACAATGACCTATCATTCTTCAACTCTAAAACAAGCAAAACTGATTTGTCATCATTGTGGAATTATCAAAACTCCACCTGAAGTTTGTCCAAAATGTAAAGGAGCAAATATCAGACATTTAGGAATTGGAACAGAAAGAATTGAAGCAGATCTCAAAAAAGAATTTCCAGAAGCTAGAGTTTTAAGAGCTGACAAAGACACAACTTCAAAGAAAAATGCCTTCAAAGAAATTTATACAAAATTCAAAAAACATGAAGCCGATTTTCTAGTTGGGACTCAAATGATCGCCAAAGGATTACATCTTCCAAAAGTAAATTTGGTGGGAGTAATGATCGCAGATATTGGATTAAACCTTCCAGATTTTCGAAGTTTAGAAAGAAATTTTCAATTGTTAACGCAAGTCGCTGGTCGTGCAGGAAGATCAAAAGATAAAGGAAAAGTAGTAGTTCAAACCTATAATCCAGAAAACATTGCACTTTTATCTGCACAAAAACATAGTTTTGAAGAATTCCATAAATCCGAAAGAACGCAAAGAAAATTATTAAAAAAGA
>CAYNUR010000113.1:0-3489 GCA_964400435.1 uncultured Candidatus Peribacteria bacterium | reverse complement strand
AATCTTAGAAAAATTACAAAAAATTAAAAGTTCTGAAGAAATAAAAGATTTAGAAATTTTTAGTTATCCTGCCTTAATTCCAAAATTAAGAGGAAAATTCAGACAAATAATTTTAATAAAATCTCCAAATACTTTGAACCAAATTCATAATCTTCTAGAAAAACTACCCGAAGAAGATATAATGAACCCAAATATAAAAGTAGATATTGATCCTATTACAACAATTTAAATGAAAAAACGCGTACTTTCTGGAATACAACCAAGTGGAAAACCACACCTCGGAAATTATCTTGGTGCAATGAGACAACACATTGCCATGCAAGAAGAATACGAATGCTTTTACTTTATGGCTGACTTACACGCTTTAACCACAGTGAAAAATCCAGAAAAAATGCGTTCTCAAACTTTCGAACTTGCAGTTTCTTATTTAGCATTGGGATTAGATACAGAAAAAACCGTGTTCTTTAAACAATCTGATCTTTCAGAACATACTGAGCTATGCTGGATTTTCAATTGTATAACTAAAATCCCATTTATTGAAAGAGCTCATGCTTGGAAAGATGCAAAACAAAAAGGTAAAAAAGAAATCTCACTTGGACTTTTTAATTATCCCGTTTTACAAGCAGCTGACATTCTACTTTATCAGCCAGACTTAGTTCCAGTTGGACAAGATCAAAAACAACACATTGAAATGACAAGAGATATTGCAACTACCTTCAACAATACATTTGGAGAAACATTCAAGATTCCAGAACCATATATTAAGGAAGAAGTAGCTGTTGTTCCCGGAACAGATGGACAAAAAATGAGCAAATCATATGGAAACACAATTCAAATTTTTGCCCCAGAAAAAGAACTAAAAAAACAAGTAATGAGCATTGTAACTGATTCTATACCACTTGAAGAACCCAAAAATCCCGACACATGTAACGTCTTCCAAATCTACAAGCTTATTTCATCTGAAGAAGAAACAAAAAGCATGAAAGAAAAATATCAAAAAGGAGGATATGGATACGGTCATGCTAAAACAGATCTTCTAGAAAAACTTCTCGATTATTTCAAAGAACCAAGAGAACAATTTGAAAAACTAATGAAAGAAGAAAAATATGTATGGGACACAATCCAAAAAGGAAATGAAAAAGCAAAAAAAGTTGCTTCGGAAACTTTAAAATTAGCAAAAAGACATGTTGGTTACTGCTAAACTTTCAAATCAATTAATTGCAAATGACTAATAAATATTAACTTTTAAATTCATCTTGCAGAAAGGCATCACTTCAACTAGATTATCTAAGTAATTTAAAATCAAGTATTTTGTGTAAATACATATTTGTAACCGGAGGAGTCTGTAGTTCCCTAGGAAAAGGGATCGCCTCAGCATCCATCGGTGCTCTTCTCAAATCTTCTGGTTTAAAAGTTTTCACACAAAAACTTGACCCTTATCTCAATGTTGACCCAGGAACAATGAGTCCATTTCAACATGGAGAAGTTTTTGTCACAAATGACGGAGGTGAAACAGACTTAGACTTAGGTCATTACGAAAGATTTATCGATACGGACTTAACTAAGCTTTCATCTGTAACAACGGGTAAAATTTATAGTGAAGTACTAGATAAAGAAAGAAAAGGAGCTTACCTAGGAAGAACAATTCAAATTATTCCACACATTACTAATGCCATTCAGGATAAAATCACAAAAGCAGCTGAAAAAAGTGAATGCGATATTATGATGGTTGAAATTGGTGGAACATCTGGAGATATTGAAGGTCTTCCATATTTAGAAGCGATTAGACAATTGAGAAATAAGTTAGGACATGAAAACACTTTCTTTATACATTTGACACTTCTTCCATACCTAGAAGCCTCAAAAGAATTAAAAACAAAACCAACTCAAGCTTCTGTAAGAGAACTAAGGTCAATCGGAATTCAACCAGATATGATTTTAGCTCGAGCTGATAAACATATTAAAAAAGAACACATTAAAAAAATTGCACTATTTTGTGATGTAGATGAAAGATATGTAATCCCAGCTGACACGGTAAGTAGCATTTACGAAGTCCCGCTTAGGTTAAACAAGTACCAAATCACAGAATTAATTGCAGAAAAACTACACTTAGGAAAAGTAAAAGTGAACTTAAAACCATGGGAAGATGTAGTTAAAAAAATAAAATCCAAAAAATCTAAATCTGTAAATATTGCCTTAGTTGGAAAATACACAGGATTAGATGATGCTTATTTAAGCGTAATAGAATCGCTAAAAATTGCTTCAATACATAGTAATGTAGATTTAAATCTAATGTGGATTTCTGCTGAGAAGATTGAAAAAGATGATGAAAATCATTGGGAAAAGTTAAAATCAGCAGACGGAATTTTAGTTCCAGGTGGATTTGGAATAAGAGGAACCGAAGGAAAAATCACTGCAGCAAAATATGCCAGAGAAAACAATGTTCCATACTTAGGACTTTGTTTAGGAATGCAAATCATGACAATTGAATTCGCACGACACACCCTCAAAGATAACAAAATTACTTCCGAAGAATTTGATGAAGAAGGAAAATTAAAACGCGATAAATATATTATTCACTTCCTACCTGGACAACACAAAGATAAAGATAAAGGCGGAACACTTAGACTCGGGAATTATCCATGTGAACTTAAAAAAGGAACCAAAACTGAAAAACTTTATAAAGCATCAAATATTGAAGAAAGACACAGACATCGTTACGAATTCAACAACGATTATCGAAAAAAACTTGAAGATACCGGAATGGTTTTTTCTGGAATATACAAAAAACAAGACTTAGTAGAAATCGCAGAAATTAAAGATCATCCTTTCATGATTGGTTCACAATTTCATCCAGAATTCAAATCCCGCCCAAATAAACCTCATCCACTTTTCAAAGGATTCATTGAAGCTGTAAAGAAGAAAGGGTAAAATATATCTGAACCTTTTCTCATTCTAAATGCCAATATACAAATATACGGTCGCCAATAAAGAAGGAAAAAAGCTTAGCGGAACTGTTGAAGCACCTGATGAAAAAACCGCACGAAGCGAGCTAAACAATTTAGGTTTTTCCATTTTAAACTTACAAGAGTCAAAAACAGCAACAACAAAGAACATTGCTGATGACTTAACTAAGTTTCATTTTGAAGCAATCGATAAAAATTCAAAACTAATTGCTGGTTCAATACCTGCCAAAGATCAAAATGCAGCAATAAGTCGTCTAGAAGAAGAATATGAATTAACAGTTACTGCAATCTGGATTGAAGGAGCAAGTGAAGAAAATATAGTTAAAGCAAAAAGAGAAGGACAAATTAGATTACAGGAGAAAATAAAGCCTGAAGAAAAAGAAAAAATCATTCAAAAACAAAAAGAGGAAAAAGAAAAAATCATAGAAGAAAAAAAAGAAGAACAATTCACTAAAGCAAAAATTGAAAATATTCTTAAAGAAGTTTATCAACTTCTTAATGAATTTGACCAAAAAATTGATAG
>CAYNUR010000112.1:0-4676 GCA_964400435.1 uncultured Candidatus Peribacteria bacterium | reverse complement strand
AAATTTTTTTGTTTTGACTACTTATTATTTTGATAAATTCTGGATTCTCATACTCTGGGAGATTTGTAGCTAAACTTTTATTTTTTACTACATAGATTTTTGCATAAATTAAATTTAACTTTAGAACGAAAGATTTTTCTAACAATTCGGAAAGCCCCTTGAAAGATTTCACATAATTCATCTTTAGCTTGAGAGTTTTGAGGTTATCAATTAAATCTAAATGATCTTGAGTGTAAAAATGAGGAAGATACTTGTTTAACTCAATAAAAGTAAATGTTCCAATCATTGAACTGAGTGTGCTGAGTACAATTAAATCGAGTGATGAAAATGCACTGTTCATAATTTTTTGTGAAGAAATTATTGTAAGTGCCGAAATTCCGGTTAAAACTAGTTTTCTTAGTATACTCAATGGCAAGTGAGGAATATGGAAGAATCGATATTTTTGAATTGCTATAAAGAGAATAACGACCATACAAACCAGAATCATGGGAGAGTCTGCTAACAAATCAAACGCGTTGAAAAAAGGAAGTGAAATATTTGCAAAAGAAATTATTGCTGCGGGATAAATCATTCCGTAAAGTACGCATCTCATTCGATTTTTTTCAATTCCTTCAGTGTTCGCATATTTAACTTTTGCTTCCTTCCAGGAATAGATAATTAAGATGGAAATGAAAATAATGTAGGGAATGTATAATATGCCGTATACATCCTCCTTTATTGTTTCTCCAACAAAATTTATGTTTTTCTCGATGGTATTTGTAAAAATTGCTAGAAAGGAAAAGGTAATTGCGACAGTTGCTGTAAGATACTTTTTGATTTTCGATACTTGTTTTATTTGAAAGGGAAATCGATTTGTAAAATAGGCTAAAAGTAAAAAAATTATTGGGCCAATTCCCCAAGTAAGTCGGATAAAAATTAAGCTGGTTTGATAGTTGCTGATTACTCTGTACCCTAAATTCATAAAAATAATCCAGAGTGTTGCTGTAAAACAAATTGCTGAGAAATATCTTTTGGCTTCAATTTTTGAAAAAAGTGTGGAGATACCAATTACGACTAAGCAAATTGCTACTATTGTTTGAATTAATAGACTATACATAGATGTTATAAAACTTTTTAATTCAAATTATACTTTTCTTTTGTCGAAATATTGTCGAACTTTATTTATCTCCTGGAGGAAATAAAATTTTGGTGTACAATCGAGTTATGAAAGAAATGTTTATTGGAGTTTTTTTGGGGATTATTATCGGTTCTGTGATTCTTTTTGGATCAATCAGAACAGCAGTTAGTTCACTTTCTGATCCTGATTTTCATGAACATGCTGATTTTGTGATGTTTATTTCTGGTGAACAATTTGATTTTAGTTTAGAAGAATTCATGTCTGTAGAACCTTGTAAAATTGCTGATAACTCTATTTTTCAAACTGCTTATGCTCATGGTGATGAAGAATTACTAAATGAAGAAGATTATGAGGGGGAAAATTATCTTAAGGAAATTGTCCATCTTCATAATGGTGTTGGTGAAGTCATTCATATTCATAAAGAGGGGGTAACATATGGAGATTTTTTTGGTTCTCTAGAGATGGAATTTGATGATGAAGTTTTTGTAGATCATTTAGGTAATATAGTTGAGAATGATAGTGAAAATGAGTTTAGATTTTTTGTCAATGGTGAAGAAGTTGATTCAATAAGTGGTCAAGAAATTCGTGATTTGGATAGGACGTTAATTACATATGGTCCTCGTGATAGAGATTTCGATGATGTTCAAATTGAGATGGCAAAAATTGGAAATGATGCTTGTTACTATTCTGAAACTTGTCAACATCGTGGAGCTGCACCTCTTGAATATTGTGGAGCAACTCCTAGTTTTCCATGGATTTTAAAGGCAGTTGGATTTGAAGAAGAGCAATTAGGCTTTTAGTATCCGGCAATTTTTAAGAAGTTAGAGAAGAGAATTCTTCCAGTTTTTATATACTCATACTTTATCGTTTCAAAGTCTTCAATTAATTGTTTTTGGTCTATTTTTTGTAAATCTGGATCAATTTTACACCATTCTTTAAACATTGCAGGTGTTAACTCAAAATGGCACTGAATTCCATAAGCATTTTCATTAACTTTTACAATCTGGTTTTTACAATATTTTCCTGTACCAATTAGACTAATTTGAGGAGTTAACTCTACCGTTTCACCATGTAAATGAAAAACTTTGAAATTGTTATTCAGACCTTCAAAAAGTGGATCCATTTTTCCAATCGATGTTAGATTTATTTCAAAAAATTCATTTTCGGGATCCCGAAATGCTATCTCTCGTAAGGGACTTTTAATAACTTTCCCACCTTTAACTTTAACCAAAGTCTGAAGCCCAAGACAAATTCCTAAATATGGAATCCTTGAATCAATTGCTTCTTTTATTCTTTCAAGCTCTTTCTCCATTTTTTCAGTTTTATCATTTGCACTATCTGGACCTCCAAGAACAATCATTGCTTGGTAATCAACTGGAGTCGGTATTTGTTCACCAGAATTTAGATCAATTATGTCGTGTTCAATTTCTTTTTCTTGAAGCAGTGTTGCTAATATTCCTGGACCTTCATGCTCAATGTTTTTGATAATTAATACTTTGTTACTCATATTTATTTTTTAGGATTTAATTTGATAATTAATTGTTGATTCTAGAATTCTCCATTTAACCATTGGTGATTATCAACAATCACTTTTCCAATAAAATGCGTAAAATGTAGGTGAGATCCTGTAGCGATTCCTGTGTCCCCCATTAGTCCAATTAGTTCACCTTTTTTTACTTCCTGACCTTCTTGAACTTTTAATTCTGAGAGATGAAGGTACATCGTGAAAACATTTTGACCATGATCAATCACTATAGTTCCACCATATGAAGGCGTAAAATCAGAGAGTTTAACTATTCCATGATTTGAGGAGTTGATTTCTGTTCCAATTGAATTAGCATAATCAATTCCAAAATGTGAACCAGAATATGAACCGTTTATGTAGAGTTGATCGCCAAAACCTAATGTAGTTTCACCAGTTGTTGGAATGATGAAATTGCCTTCCCATAATTGATTTTCTTCTGGGGAATCCATTGATCCATAAATCATATCCCAAGTATTGTCTTGTTCTTTATCTCCAAAAAGTTCAGTTTTTGATGGTGCTAAATTAAAGCTGTGTGTCGGATAATCACGCCAAATGATGTTTATAGGAATTGATTTTTCGCTTATTTTTTCTGATTCTGAATTTGAATCTCTATATACAGTTAATAATAAATTATCTAGGTTTGAATTGGTTCTACGATTTATTCCAACAAAGGCTTTGAAGTATGTTCTTTCTCCTAAAGTTTGAAGTTCTCCCTTGTTAAGATTTGCTGCTCTAGAAATTATTGTTTCTGCTTCGGAAAAGTTAATAGCTCTATCTGGGCGCATTAATCCGTCTGGATAACCTTGGAAATAGCCAGCTTTTACAGCAGAATCAATATGATCGAAGAATATATGGTCATCGGGAACGTCTTGAAAACTTTGATTTTCCATATCATCAGAAATTGTTGGGTTGAAAAAATTTGTAGTTATTTTTGCTATTTGTCCTCTTGTCAAAGTGTCATATGGACCGAAGTATCCATTCTGATAGCCATTAATTATTCCAGCTGATGATGCTAACTGAATGCTTTCATAAAATGGGTTATCTGGAAGGACGTCTGGGAAGTCTTGAGAGTTGTTTTCGTCGACTTCAAGAGGTGTTGAATTCTTAAAAATTAATTCAAGAAATTCAGCCCTACTAATTGGTTCATCAAACTTTGGTTCTGATTGAATTTCATAAAAGATTGCTGGTTCATCCTGAAATGTTCCTTCTATTTTTGAAATATCATATTTTGGGATCATTATTTCAATTGTATTTCCCCGAAGTACATCTATTTGTGAAGGGAAATAGCTTTCTGCAATTGTAAATGTTGAAAATGTAAAAATTGAAACCAAGGAGAGAAGAAGTATTTTTTTCATAGCTTTTGGGTGAATTTGCTAAATTATTCTAAACTTGAACTTTTGATTTTGAAAGTTTAGTCTTATTTGCAAATAAGTTTAGTATGAAAAAGTTAAAGAAAATAATTTTTAGTATAGCTGTCAGTATTTTTGCTTTTGTTTTTTTTCATTTAGGCTGGTTGATTATTGATGGCTTAATTGATGAGATTGAAGATGTAGAAGTCATTGTTGTTTTGGGAAATAAAGTAAATGAAGATGGAACTTTATCTAAAAGGTTAAAATCCAGACTAGATAAAGCAATAAAGATTTATGAAAAAGGTTTTGCTGATAAAATTATCGTTAGCGGAGGACTGGGAAAAGAAGGTTTTCTTGAAGGTGATGTGATGCAGGAATATTTGATTTCAAAGAAAATACCTGAGGAGAATATCATTGTTGATAATAAAGGCAACAATACCTATCTAACAGCGCGCAATGTAAAGAAATTAAGATATGAAAAAGTCCTGATTGTAACAAATTATTACCACATAATTAGGACTGAAATGATTTTTGAAAACATGGGTATGAAAGTTTATTCCGCAAAAGCTGATATGTGGCCTGAACTTAGAGATCCATATTCTATTTTTAGAGAATTTATTGGTTACTACTACTATTATTTTAAGTACTAAAAATACCAGTAATGGAAATAAGGGAAGGCCAGAGA
>CAYNUR010000111.1:0-4714 GCA_964400435.1 uncultured Candidatus Peribacteria bacterium | reverse complement strand
CTTTTGATAGTTAACAATTCTTAAAATATTTATAAAAAAAGCCCATAAATATTATGAGCTTTATATTTTGCTGAATTTATACTTTTAGCTCAACTTCTCTTGTTTTGTGATAAGTCATATAGAACCCCATCAATAGAACTCCCATCAGCATATAGAAACTAAATTCTGGAATTGTTGCCGGTTGAGATGAAGATAAACCTTCCCATCCTACATTGTTATAAGAATCTGTAATATTAAATCCAGTTGTTGCAATTTCTGTGACATTAATATTTTCATTATCTTGAACATCCAAATAACTAATTGTTCTTGCTCCTTGTGGATCAATCAATGCTCTAACGGTTTCAGTTGTTGCTCTTAACTCTAGGTCTCCTAATGAGGTACCAGTAAGCGTCATATCTCCTTCGATTGTTTGTAGCTCTGCGGATTCAAAGGTCAGAGTTGAAGGTTGATTTACTGTTTTTACAAGATTATTAAAATTTGTTGAACCGTAAATAATCTGATTTCCTCCCTCTTTTGTAAAATCAACAGTTGATGTTCCATTTGTAAATGTACCATTAGGATCCATTGTCCAATTTCCTTCAATAAAAATAGTATCGTTAGGCATTAGCAGTTCCCCATCGTTAATGTTTAAATTGTTATCAATATAAATATCAGTTTGAAAACTCGCTTCATTTACACCCGTTTTGTTTATCGATACATCATATAGACTATCTGAATTATTGATTGTAACCCTAGATTGATAAATTCCGTTGAAATTGATTAATCCATTGTTATTGTTGAAAGTGTGTGAAACTGATTGATCCCAACCTCCTGAAATGTTTATTGTTGTGGGTGCTGTAAATGTCCCTGAATTTAAATCAAAAGTTGAAACACTATCTGAACCATATGCATCTATGGAGGTCATTGCTCCAGCATCAAAACTTCCAGTATCAATGAACATTTCATCAAAATATAATTCTGAACCAGATTCACCTTGAAGTAGCCCTCCATTTATATCTAAATCTCCAAAATAGTCTGTTGGTGTTGAAAAATTGTCTGGTGATAGTCTTATTACAGTATTTTCACCAGTGTAAAATGTCCCACCATTTATTTGAATGTTTGGAATTCCTCTTGTAGATAAATCTTCACCATCTGAATTTCCATCACCAGATGTGTCAGTATCAAAAGTTCCATCATTTACTGTTACGGATGAACATATTGTTCCATTTGCCGTGTTACCATCGATAGATACCGTATTCCCTGGTGTGTTAACAACTATATTTGGACATCCTACACCTGCCGGAATAGTTACGTTGCCAGTCGTTTGAAATTGAACTTCTCCACTAAGCACAGTGTAGCTATTATCACTGTTCTTCCCAAAAGTATTTTGATAATCGACTGATCCAGTAGCAATTATTGCATCTGCACCTGTTAAATCTCCTGTGATTAATGTAAGAAGATTTGTCACTTCAATATCATCATTTGCTACTACCTCTTGAGTTGAAGCTGCAAGGTCTTTAGCAATTGTGACATCATAAAATTCTTGTGGTGGTGATGCTGTGCTTATACTAATTCTGGATTCGGATCCTTGATTAAAGTTTAATAAACCATTGTTGTGGCTAAAAGTATGTCCACTTTCTTGGTCCCAACCTCCTGATAAATTTATTGTGGCTGGTGCTGTAAATGTGCCTGAATTCAAATCAAATGTTGATACACTGTCATTAGCATATGCATCAATTGAAGTCATTGCACCAGCATTCATATCTCCGTTATCAACAAACATTTCATCAAGATATATTTCTGAGCCAGTTTCTCCTTGAAAAACTCCTCCGTTGATGTCTAAATCACCAAAGTAATCAGTTGGTGAAATATAATCATTTGGAGTTAATCTAATGACAGTATTTTCTCCAGAGTAAAATGTTCCACCATTAATTATAATATTTGGGAAATTTCTTGTTGATAAATCGTCTCCATCAGTGTTTCCATCACCTAAAGTATCTGTGTCAAAAGTTCCAGAATCTACTACTATCGATGAACAAATTGTTCCACCAGGATTATTTCCATCTATCGAAACTGTGTTACCAGGTGTATCAACTCTGATATCTGGACATCCAGCACCTGAAGGTATTAGAACGTCGCCTGTGGTTTGAATTGTTAGATTCCCGGATAAAGTTGTGTAGGAGTTATCCAAGTTTTTACCAAAACCACTATCCCAATTAATAGATCCTTTTGCGAAAATATCTGAAGAACCTGTTAAGTCTCCTGAAGTAAGGTTTAAAGTATTGTTAACATTAAAATCAGAGTTTATTGAAACATCCTGCGTACTTGCTGCGACTGTTTTCGTAATACTTACATCGTAAAAGTCTGGAGTCGTGCTGAACCCTAATCTTGATTCGTACTGTGATGTAAAATTAACAAGTCCATTATTATGTACAAATGAACCTGAGCCTGAAATGTTCATTCCCCCATAAATGTTTAAAACTGCTGGAGCCGTTAAAGTTCCTCCATTAATATCCAAGGCATTGGTTTGATCACTGCTTGTGATCGTAACTGAAGACATATTACTTGCATCAAAAGATCCACCATCTAGACGAAGCTGGTCCATTGTTTGGCTAGACCCAGATGCTCCAACATATGTTCCTCCATTGAGGTCAATATCACCTGTGAAATCTAATGTCCCACTTCCTGCGTCAAAACTTCCTGCATCGATTTGTAGTGCAGTTGCAAAGGTATCTAAAGTCAAATCGTCATCATTAACATCAAAATCTGGGTCGATATTTGAGCCAGTGTTTGCGATAGTAATTGACTCACATTGTGTACCATCAGTTCCACCAGAAACGTCAATTCTTACATCCATTCCATCAGGATCAGCAATATCATTATGATTTAAACTATCGACTATAATATTTGGACAACCAGCTCCTGATTCAATATCTACATCATTTGTTGTGGAAATTCTTAAGTCACCTGACTGAGGGATAAAAGAAGAATCTATATTGACTCCAAAAGTATCGTTAAAATCTAGAGTTCCATTTGCATTGATTATTCCATTTCCTGTTATGGCTCCCCCAGTAAGTGTTAAAAGTCCGTCTACATTAAATTCATTATTTACTTGAATATTTTCGGTGGAAGCAACTAATGTTTTACTAAAAATAACATTATTGAAAGTTTCTATTGTATCTGTCGGTGTACTAATTCTACTTTCGATGTCACCTGAAAATTCAACTGATCCGCCATTTGGATCAAAGTTAAAGCCATTTTCCTGATCCCAACCTCCTACTAAAGTGATTGTTCCTGAGGATGGTGCGATCAAACTGCCAGAGTTTAGATCGATTGCATCAGTATTGTCAGCCTGATCTACATTAATGGCAACTGCTGCCCCCGCATCAACATCAGCTCCGCCGATTCTTAAATACGAGTCAATATCTAAAGTGAATGCACCAATATTAATTGTTCCTGCATCAACATCAAAACTGTTAGATAAAGTTAAATCATTGTTTAAATTAATTGTTCCAGCGAACCCAGTCTCGGTTAGAAGGCTCGTTAAATTTGTGCTTGAAGTTAAATTCACAGTATTGTCAAAAGAATTATCATCGAAAATTGCGGTATCACTACTGTCATCTGGTGCTTCGTTTGTACCACAAGTATTTGATGTTCCACCTGAAGTTCCTGCCCAGTTTAATGAATCATGAAAGTCACTATTTGACGCATTACTTGCCCAATAACAAGTTAAAGCAAAAGACGACCCTGTTAGTGCGAAGAATAGGACAAACGAGCTGACTAAGTTTAGTGCAATTTTTTTGAACATTTTGTTTCTTTTTTTTGTTTTTGTTTTTTGATTGTTTTCTTTCAAATCAATCCGTCGATTATACCATTTTTTTACCCCTTTGACAAGAAAACTCCTTATCTCTTACACAGGTTCGTAAGTATTGACTGAAAAATATTTTTTCCAGTAACTTTTATAAAGCCTTGGAAATTTGGGAATAAATTGATTTCTCCAAGCCATGACTTGCCATTTTTAGCTGTAAATAGATCAATTCCTGCAAGATCGAAATGAAAGACTTCTAGCGTTTTTTCTAGAACTTTTTTTTCTTCACTTGTTAGCTTTATTTCCTTTGCGACTTTTACTGTTACTCTTGCGTCTTCTTTAAAATTTACATTTCTTAAAACTGCACCAATAGGTTTATTGTTCATAATCAGAACTCTCACATCTCTTTCGAGTTTGTAAAATGGTTGAATTATGTAGTCATTTAAATTTTTAAGTTGTTTTTTTACTTTTAATAATTGTTCTTTAGAATTAACTAAGTGTGAGTCAATTCCAAAAGCTCCATATCTTCTTTTAATAATCATTGGAAACTGCTCTTCCCGAAGCTTTCGGTTCATGCGATATGTTGGGACATGAGGTACTTCGTAAGCTGAAAAATATGCTGCTTGGAACAGTTTTCCACTATGAAGAGGAAAATTTACCATGAAGTCAGAATTTAATACTTTTGAACCTGAATCTCTTGCTAAGGTTGCCAAAAGTCTGATCCAGAAATGTTGTTTTTTGTCTTCATAATCACATCTTCGAAATAATACTGAATCATCTTTGGAAAAATATGGGAAAGATTTTTTTCCATTATAGGTGAGCTTATCGTTTTCGAAAGAAAACTTTTCGTAAAAGTAGGTTTTGATTTCAATATTTAATTCTTTGGCATTTTCTTGAAAAACTTCTACGTATTTGTCCTTAATTGTT
>CAYNUR010000110.1:0-4741 GCA_964400435.1 uncultured Candidatus Peribacteria bacterium | reverse complement strand
AAAGAAGTATATATTTATAAACAAAAATCTTTTGTTGATAATAATCAAAAAAAAATCTACAATAAAGCACATTCTAAAATCACAATACACAATGTACAAAACACTAAAAAAACTTCTCGCAAACTTCTTAATAATAGCCATTAGCATAAGTTCAATATCAACAATCAATATTGCAAATGCAGCCTTCCCAGATGTCGCATTAACAAACCAAAACTACGACGCAATTATTTATCTTCAAGAAAATGAAGTATTACAAGGATATTCAGATGGAACTTTTAAACCAAACAACAATGTCAATCGAGCAGAATTCTTAAAAATCATTCTCGAAGGTTCTGACATTCCTCTTAATATTAATTCAAATACACCATTCCCCGACGTAAACCATCAAGAATGGTACGCCCCATACATTAAAAAAGCCTTTAACGAAGGTTGGATCAATGGATATCCAGATGGAACTTTTAAGCCAGAACAAACTATTAATAAGGTAGAAGCTCTAAAAATTCTTGGAGAAGTTCAATCTTGGCAACTAATTGAAAATGTTCCAACTCAACCTTATGAAGATGTTTTTAAAAAAGCTTGGCACGCACCTTATGTTTACTACGCTCAAGAACGCAATTACTTAGAAGAAAAAGGTAATTTTTTTGAACCTGCTGAATTTATGACAAGAGCAAAAATAAGTGAAATTATTTATCGAACAATTGTCAGTAATGGTGAAGAATATACAGAAAATAGCACTCCCCTTCCTCCAGAAAACAATGATGATTCAATGACTGATCCTGAAATTACCACAACAGCAAATTTTAACTTAGAAATTCCTACAGATTTTTTTACAAATATTACCCTAAACGAAAAAATCCCAAACAAATATTTTAAAAATGAAGTCTATACAATCAGTGGAAAAACAACTCAAGACGTAAAACAGGCCACTGTAATTCTACAAAAGATTACAACTGGAGAATTAATAGATTTCAAAGGTGAAGTAAATAATAGAAATTTCGAAATTCCTGTTCACTTTGAAGAAAGTGGAGACTACCTAATTGGAATAATTCCAGGTTCAGCTTTAACCAGTAATGCCGTAGAAATTTCAGTTGAAACAGAATTACCCCCAAATACAACAAGTGAAACTTCAGAAGCAGCTTTAACTCCCAACATTTACTTTGAAAATGATAAAACCTTTGTTGGTTTCGATACTGAAGAAAAAACCATAAACAAAGTTAGTTTCACCCAAGGAAATAACAACTTTACTTACTTAACTCGACAACCAGAAAACGACCTACAGATCTTCTATAATAACTTTGAAGATTTCAATAATAGTGAAGTTACACTTGAAATCGAGACAGCAAATCTCAGCTCAATTAATCCATTAGAAATATCTAGTGACTTTGTTAAAAGTCCAATTAAAAAATTCTCTCCGATCGAACACAGTTTTTCAGAAATAAATGATGAACTTATTTCAATTTCCGTACCAGACACACTTACAACAGGTAGCAAAATATCTATTTCTGCAACAACAAATACTGACACATTACTAAAAGGATATGTCATAAAACCTGATGGAAAAGTAGACGAAGTATTTTTATCAACAAACTCTACCACAGAAAGCTATTACGGAAATCCATATGTTACAGCAGGTGCAAATATTAATTTTGAATACACGCCTGAAAGTACTGGAAGATTTATTATCGAAATAAATAAAACTGATGGAGTTGCTGTAGTAAATCATCCTATCTACATAGGAAACAGAATTCCACTTCTTCCTGACTTCTTCGATTTAAATGAAAGAAAAGCATTTCAAGGAAATGTAAATTTAGCCCAAGCTCGAGAAGATCTTTTAAGCTTAATCAATCAATCTAGAATTCAACATGGACTTTCACCAATAGAACTCTCAGATGAACTAAATGATCTTGCACAAACTCACAGTCAAGATATGAAAGATAATAATTATTTCGCTCATGTCAATCTTGAAGGAAAAACACCAAACGATAGAAGAATTGATGCTGGTATCTCAACAGTAGTTGGAGAAAATCTTGCCAGAGATGTTTCCATTTCTTTTATTCACAATGGTTTAATGAGAAGTGCAGGACATCGCGATAATATCTTAGATCCAAATTGGGAAACTGTTGGATTAGGAATCGTAAAAGACGGCAATCACCTACTTATCTCACAAGAATTTTCCAATAACGGATTCTCAGAAAACGACCTCGAAGATTTCGAAGAAGAATTATTATCTGAAATCAATAAACTTAGAAATGAAAACAATTTAGATGAACTTGAGGATCCAACAAATGTTACTGAAGCAGCACAATACATTACAAACGAAATGATCAACAATGACAAAGATCTCGACAATGATCTTTTCTCAGTCGCATTAAACATGCATTCAGTTTCTGGTATTAATCAAGCAATTGGCAGAATATTTTCAAATTGGGACGAAATTCTTATCTCAATCTTAACTGAAAATGAAAGCGTCTTGACAGATCAACAATGGAAAAACATCGGAATTGACATTAATATCGACGAATCAGGAATTTTGTATACAATTGTTATCCTTAACCAGTCTTGAAATAGAAAAAAAAGGCTCTAAAATAATCTAGAATATTTTCCAACGTACATGGATTTCATTCGTCAAAAAATTAGAAAGAAACCTAGTAAGAAAAAACAAACTAAAGAGTTCATTAAAAAGATCTCAAAGAAAGTTTCACATAAAATAAAAGAGAAAAAAGAGACCAAAAAATCTCTTAAAGAAGAACAAGAATTAGAAACCTCTGAAATAGAAGTGAACGAAATAGACAATAGCTCAAAAGCAAAAACTGGACTGAAAATATCAATCCCCATTTTTGCTTCTCTTGGAATAATCCTTTTATTATTTGTTGGAATCGCTAAAGCTGTAAAAAGTATAGATTTTACTTTATTTCTTTCTGTTGCCGGTGAAGAACTCCAAACAGACACAAATGGATCAACAAACTTCTTACTAGTTGGAACTGGAGGAAAAAACCACGACGGTGGAGATTTAACAGATACAATACTCATCGCGAGCTTAAATCAAGAAAATAAAAGTGTCAGCATGATCTCGATCCCTCGAGATCTATGGATTCAAGATGAAATAGTTGGGAGTTCAAGGATTAATGAAGTTTATTTCTATGCAAAAAATCAATACGATAGTTCCAGATTAGGAATGGAGCACTTTCAAGAAAAAGTTGAAGAAGTTTTAGGTATACCGATTCATTACTATGTAAAAGTAGACTTCAAAGGATTTAAAGAAATTATTGATGTACTTGGAGGTGTAAATGTAAATGTAGAAGAAGCAATCAGTGATCCATTTTATCCAAAAGACGGAACATACGGCTATGAACCTTTTTATATTGATGCTGGAGAACAAATACTAGACGGCGAAACCGCTCTTAAGTTTGCAAGAAGCCGTAAAACAACTTCAGATTTTGATCGTTCACACAGACAGCAACAAATAATTTTTGCCATTAAAGAAAAAGCACTAGAAACTGAAATAATCTTTAGCGGAGAAAAAATCACTGAACTATTAGAAACCTTTAAAGAAAACATTGAAACAAACATTACAGTAAAAGAAATTCTAACACTTGGATCAATTGCTGACGAATATTCACGAGAACAAATCACACAGAGCTTAATTCATGATGATCCAGCAAGTTGTGGAGGATTCCTTTATACACCAAACAGAGATTATTACGGCGGAATGTTTGTCCTAATTCCAGCAGGTGGATTCGATTTCATACATAAGTATGTCCAGCTAAATTTTGCAATGACTGAAGCAGCTAATGATACATCTCAAGTCCATATTCTAAATGGAACTAAAGTGGGTGGAACGGCAGGTGAAGCAAAACAAATATTTAAAAGATTTTGTGTAGACGTAAACAGATTTGGAAATGCTAGCACTCAAGACTTAACTCAAACTACTTATTACTACAAACAAAGATACGACGAAAATGGTGAACCTATAGATTCACGGCCAGCTAAATTAGATTTTCTACAAACATTAATTCCAGGACAAGAAAGTACACAAATACCTACTGACTACCAAGAATACCTTTCAGAATCAGATATTATTCTTGAAATCGGTTCTGACTATACAAGTTCACCAAACTATATTGATGATCCTTTCTACTCACTATATACAGTTGCTCCTCCAGCGGCAATTACTACACCTACGCCAGAAACAAGTGATGAAGAAAGTACAAATACAAATGAAACTACAGAAGAAGTAGAAACAACAAACGAAGAAACAATCGAAACTCCTAATACAAGCCCAGAAGAAACAACTACTCCAGAACCAGTTGAAACCACTCCCACAACGGCAACAGAATGAGAATTAACAAATTCATTGCTAGCAATAGTCAGCATTCCAGAAGAAAAGCCGATCAACTAATAGAATCAGGTAAAGTTTTTGTGAATGAAAAAAAAGTTACTGAACATGGAATCCAAATCAATCCCGAAAAAGATAAAGTAAAAGTCGAAAACCAAATAATCATTCCTGAAAAAATCGAAACTGTATACTTTGCACTTAATAAACCAGCAGATTACGTCACAACAAGAAATGATGAATTTGATAGAAAAACAGTTATGGATCTACTACCAAAAATCCCAAACCTCAAACCAATTGGCCGCCTAGACAAAAACACTGAATTCCTCTTACTCTTTAGTAATGACTGTGAATTCATCCATAAACTCAATCATCCAAAATTTGAGTGTGAAAAGGAATATTTAGTTG
>CAYNUR010000109.1:0-4755 GCA_964400435.1 uncultured Candidatus Peribacteria bacterium | reverse complement strand
ATATTTTTATTTTGTTTTATCAGTATATTTCCCTATAAAGGCTTTAAGTTTTTCTGATGATGTTGAGGAAATTGTAAGAGGTGTATTTGTTGTAGTTTTAGTTTTGCAAGCCATTAAAGTTTTACATGCTGTAATTGCATATTGGTTAGATCATTTTGCGAATAAAGCTGAGGATAATGATGATTCTGTGAATGGATTTCATGGAATGAAATTATTGGTTAAGATTCTGCTTTGGATTGTTGGTATTATGTTGATTCTTAGCAATCTTGGGTTTGATGTTACATCTTTGGTCACAAGTTTAGGGATTGGAGGTGTGGCAATTGCTCTAGCTGTTCAAAATATTTTGGAAGATGTTTTTAGTTCATTCTCAATTTATTTTGATAAGCCATTTGAAGTTGGACATACAGTACGGGTAGGGAATATTACTGGGACTGTTAAGAAAATTGGATTAAAAACAACTAGAATTACGACTTTGGAAGGACAGGAGCTAGTTGTTTCCAATAAGCAGCTTACTTCAACGGAAGTTGAGAATTTTAAGAAAATGCAAAGACGAAGAGTGCTTTTTACTCTTGGGATAGAATATTCGACTCCTTCTAAGAAAATGAAAAAGATAAGAGATATGATTCAGAAATTGATTGATGATATTGAAGAAGCTGAGTTTGGAAGAGTTCATTTTACTGAATTTGGTAGTTTTACTCTGGATATTGAAGTGATGTTTTATGTTACAACTCGTGAATATCAGAAATATTTAGATATTCGTGAAGAAGTTAATTTTGGAATTAAGGATGCCTTCGAAAAAGAGGGGATTATTATGCCATCACCTGATACTGTTGCTGTAAGTGCTTAAGTTTTAAGTTCTTCTTGAATTCTTTCTTGGTAGTATTTATAGCTAGCTCCAGGATGAAGATTTCCATTTCCTTTGTTTTTTGCTGTTAATGTTAGGAATTCTGCGTGATTTATTTTGTTTGTTTGATCTATTAGTTCTTTGTGGAAGGGGATTACTTTTATGTTTTTCCCGTCAGTTTTAGATGTAATATATTCTGAAGTTTCTTGGAAGAATTTGTTTACAGTTTTTGCCAGTTTAATTTGTTTTTCTAATGGAATGTTCTTCGGAATTTTTTTATCCCAAATCCAGCGTCCGAGTGGTGGCTGAGTCGCGATAATTAATTGAACTCCCTTTTCTTTTGCAGCAGCGGTAACGATATCTATTTCTTTTTTAATTGCATTTAGGGTTTTCTGATAAAGTTCAGGACTAATTTCTGATTTAAAGTTGTTGATGTTTTTAGCAAAGTAACCTGTATTGTTTGCATGGTTGGCTGGTCCGAAATTTAAGACAACTTTGTCACCAGGCTGAGATTCTGTATTTAAATATTCCATAAATCTTTGCCTAATCCATTTTGCAGCTCTTCCGCCTTTACTTCGATTGTTTGGATTTCCAGGTAATGTTAGTTTTTTTGTTGTGGCTCCAAACATAATTGAGTCTCCGAAGATGAAGGTTCTTTCTGGATTATATGTTTCGAAGGAGGATTCGTTTTGTGGATTTTTACTTTCAGCTAAGTTTTTTTTTTCTATTTTTGGAGAATATTTTTTTGTAAAACTTTCGTACCATTTTTCAAATCCTGGCCATCCATGTTGGTAGGCTTTGTCTCCATATTTTTTGTAGTCCTCTTCTTTAATATTCGGCTGTCTACCAGCTAGCCAATCTAAATATCCTTGTTCAATTATAAGTCCATTCTCAGCAGCGAATTCGATTAATTGTGCTATCATTTGTGGATAATGTTTTTTGTATTTACTTAATTCCAAACCGGCTGAATCACAAGCTTGTTTTAATGTTTGTACTTTTCCAGAAGCAATATAGCCTCCACAAGTTGAAAATGGGGCTCTATGTGCGCCATGTCTACAGTGTACAAGGAATTTTTCGCCACTATTAATTAATGATGCTACAGTGTTGAAAATTTTTCTATTATTGTCGTTTAAATAATCTCTTTGGGTTGTATATTTAATATGATTAACTTGTATTCCTTTTTCGTCTTTAAGTTTTTCGATTGCAGCTGTCATCCCTTTTTTACTATCTAAACTAACTATAGTTTTTACGCCTGATTTATAAAGATTCTCAATTTGTAGCATTGCAAAATTTACGTCGAAATCACCCTTTCCTCCTGGATAGCCTGGTGCTCCTGAATTTAAGGAGTTGCTAAACTGATAAGTACGATATGGTAGATAGTCCGTAGCGCTATGATTTCTTTTTTCATCGAAGTCAGTTTGAACATCTTCGTGACTAAATTGTTGGTCAATTTTTAATTGTTCAAGATTTTTTGATTTTATTTTTTCAACTATTTCAGGTTTTCTTAATGCAGCTAATACACCTATTCTTGCGGCAAGTTCTAGGACGTGTAAATAATCTTTAATTCCATATTTATCGATTCTTCTTAAAGCTCCTTTATTGATTAGTGCTCTATACTTTGAAGGATTTGCGTTGTAGGCTGATTCCATTTCACTTATGGTTGTATGCCCATTTTTTTCCATTTCTTCCATGAATCGAAGTGCGTAGGTTGGTGTTCCTTCATGGTGACCTAGATAATAAACAAATGCTTGTTCATGAATTGGTAGATCCTTAAATTTAATTTCTTTTGTGTCGTGTTTGGCCATCCTATTGTAAGTGTATTTATTCATTAGCCATGGAATGGCAAACATCATTGCGTATGGATCTTCTCTTCTTGGTGGGTAGCTTTCCCATCTTTTTGCTAATTCGGAGTTTTGCATGTTATTTTTTTCGCACCAATCTAAGAATCCTTCCCAAGTTCCTCCGAGGAATTGACCAAGACCAGTTGCGTCTGAATTTTTCTTTCCCTTGTATTTAAGTGATGGATTCCAATATCCATCTTCAATTCTTACCATTGCTTTTACTATTGCTGGGTCAATGTGACTGAATTCTTTTGTACAAACTTCATTTAGGTAATTTAGGATTTGTTGACCGTCGTTTTGCTCTCTATATTTGTTTAGTTTTTGTATAATTTCTTCGTCTGTAAAAGGACGATATTTACTTCCCAGGCTTTCGTTATTTGCAATTAAACTATCCATGTTTAATTTATTTGCGTTTAGATTTAAACTTGTTGAATATGCAAAACTTTCATATTTTTTCTCATGTTCAACAAATTGATTTCTAGCTTGAATTTGTTCATTTAACTTTGAAACATACTCTTTAGGATCTGAAATCTCAGCGTTATCAAGAATTTTAAATTTATCACCTGTGAATGTTGCCAAGTATGAACCATTATATTTAAAACAAGGGCGATTGTTGTATGCTACACCTCTTTCTGCAATGACATAGCGATTTTCTTCTGCTATAAATACTGCTAGCTTTGTGATGTCAGGTGAAATACAAATATCTCCTAGGCCTACACCCATTTCATGATCATATCCTCCAACTTTTTGATAATTAATCTTAAAAAATCCTTCTGAATCAATACCATCTGTGTAGGTTGCGATTCTTCTTTTGCATTCTTCACGAGTTGTTTCTTGAATTTCCTTATCGTCAGTTTTTCCTTCGATGGAAGTAACAATGTGTGATTTTTTACGAATATCCGAACTGATCATTCCTTGGAATGTTGTGAAGTCTTTTTGTCTTATTTCATCAGAAAGGCTTTCAACGTCTTTTGAATATTTCTCGTTTAGTTTTCCTTTTTCGTATACTTCAGTAGGTATATCTGGATTTGTGAGTGGAGCATTTACTTCACTAGATAGGTTTGTTAATTCTTCTAGTCCTGCTTCTTCGAGTTGAGCTTCTTTAAGCATTAATGAGTTGAGTTCAAGAATGCTTTTTGCAGTTTCATCTTTTGGTTTCCAGTTAAGCATTTTATATGCTTCTGAATTTTTTTTAAGGGTACCAACGAGTTCTTTTTTATTATCGAACTCTAAATAAAAATTAATTTCTTCACTTTCACTGTTTTCTTCCCTTGTTATTCTTATACCCTTTATTGCTTCTTCTGAGTCAGGTAAATTTTTTAATTTGAGACTCTTGTCTAAAGCTGTTTGATAGATTTCTTGAAAGTCTTTTATGCCTTCTTCATAATGTGGATTTTCTGTGAATAGTGGAAGATATTGATCGGGGTTTTTACTTGGAAATTGATCGCTTAATAAAAAAGAAAGAATTTCTTGATTTTTTCCTTTATCTAAAGACTCATTAGACTCATCTAATATAGGTCCTTGAACTTGTTTTTCAGTTGGATCTGGGCTCATCTTTTTATTTTAATCTTATTATTTTAGCATAAAGTGAGCTTTTTATCAATGCTTAAGCCATTTTTGTTTTATAAATTGTGGTTGATTTTATTCTCGAAAAAATGAACAATGTATTGGAATATTTTTTCTGGTAGCTTGATGAGCTTCTAAGTAAGAATTTGAACACTTGCCCAGATGGCGGAATTGGTAGACGCGCGGGACTTAAAATCCCGTTCTAGCAATAGAGTGTGGGTTCGATTCCCACTCTGGGCACCACAAACACAGAAATTACTCTAATTTCACTTCAGACTGCGAATAAAATTTCAAACACGACCGATTGAGGTCGCTTATTGAAGTTTTTTCTTGCTTCAGCGAAATTAGAGTAATTTCTGTGTTTGTGGACGAGGGGTTGATCTGACTTTTTGAAATTAGAGCGGTCCTGTGTTTGTGGATGAATCAGTGGCCTGTTTGTTTTGTGTCTCTATTTGAACTTTTTAATTATTTGAATGTACGAAATATTACTTTAATTTTTAAAGT
>CAYNUR010000108.1:0-4796 GCA_964400435.1 uncultured Candidatus Peribacteria bacterium | reverse complement strand
TTAATCCAATTACAACTGCCGGTAAAATTAAATTATTTACATCAAAACCAATCAAAACTCTAAAATCAATCTCCATTCCCGAAATAATAAAAAAGATAGGAACAAATAATCCGTAACCTAAAGTATGAATCTTCGTCTTAATTTCTTTAGAAGTAATCACAGTCGATAAAAGCAATCCAACTAGAAATGCTCCAAGAATCGGATGCACACCAATCAATGAAAAATAGAAAAGAACAGAAACCAAAACCGCGATCACAAATCTTAATTGCTCTTCATTTTCTTTACTTTTAAAAATCATCCTTTTCTTCAAAAAATATTCACTAATTTTCGGTAAGAAAACTTTTAGCAATAAAACCGAAACGGTTAAAATTGAAAAATAAATTGGAAGTGAAAAACTAGTCACGGGCGAAGTAGCTTGAAATATCACCGCTAAAAAAATCAAACTAGCTATATCCTGTAAAAGCACAGCACTAATCATTATTTGGCCAGCATCTTTATTGAAAAGCTTTGCTCCCTTTAATGTCGGAATAATAATCGCAATTGAAGATGAAATAAAAACAATACCCAAAATAAAAGCTGAAATAAAATCATATTCAAAAAAGTAGGCAACTCCAAAGCCAACAAGAAATGGAATTATTGAATTCAAAAGTGCCATTAACAAGATCTTCTTCCATTCATGTTTCAATAGTTCAAACTTCGTTTCCAAGCCTGCCATAAACATTAAAAACGTAAATCCCAAAAATCCAAAGAATTCAATCACTTCATTTTCTTGTAAATACCCCAATCCAAAAGGACCAATCAAAGCTCCTATCAAAATTAAAGAAGTTGCAAAAGGTAATCTAAATTTATTAAAAAAAACAGGAACAAATAACCCAACAAATAGAATCAAAGATAGCGCCAAAAGTGTTGTTTGTGGAATTTCCATGTTTATGCGTCTTCAAGTTCATCTAATAATTTCTCCTCAGCTTGATTTTTCATTTTAGCCTCTCCCTCAGCAATAATTGCCCTTACTTCATCAAGATATTGCTTATTTACCAAGGAAAACTTGCGCTTCTTATTATCATTTAGCCAAGAAATCTTGTCCGCATTTGTTCTCATGATTTCCAAGAATTTCATCACTTTCTCATCAGAAATATGCTTAATCACCTCAAGATAAACATTTTTTTGTAATCTATTAAGGTGTGGATTTTTCTTAATTAATCGAGCTAGTTCTTCTCGCATTTGGGAAATTAGATATCTTCAAATAATAGCATAAAATAGCTAAAATTTCAATTCCATTCTTTGTTTAGACTGAAAATACTCTTCAATCTTAGAACAATAAAATTGAACAATGTTATTCCTTTTTTAAAAACTAGGTTTACCAAATCGTAACTTCAAACATTTAGAATTCTTCTAGAATTAAATTTAACCAGTAAAAAATGACCAAAAAAATCAAAGACATCATCCAGATTTCTGTCTTCTCCTTTCTTTGTTTAGGAATCGGCACTCATTTTTTTGTCAGTGCAAAACAAATAGAACCAGATGATAATCCAGACAAATCATTAAAAAATTCAGAAACAGCAGTTTTCCAAGAAGAAAGCTCTCATTTAAAAGCAACTGTAGAACTAGGAAACAAATACATTTCGACAAAAGACGGAAAGGCTTATCTGATGTTAACTCTTGAGGGGGATAGAGTTGAAAAAGAATCAGATGAACGCCCACCGCTTAATGTTTCAATAGTTGTCGACAGAAGTGGCTCAATGGAAGGACAAAAACTGGACTATGTAAAAGAAGCTTTATACCAGTTACCAGATTTACTCGATGAAAAAGACAGAATTTCTGTAGTCGTTTATGATGATTATGTAGACACCGTTTACCAATCACGTTATTTCGAACCAAGAGAATTCGACTCCGCAATTGAAGGAATTATCAGCGGTGGATCAACGTATTTAGAAGGAGGACTTGTAGAAGGTATAGAAAATGTGAAATTTGCTTTCGATCGTGGAGAAGAGAATGAAGACTACTTAAATAGAGTTATTTTACTTTCCGATGGTTTAGCAAATGTCGGAGTTTCTGATCCATACAGACTAGCTTCGATAGTTGAAGAAAATACTGGTTCTGAAATTACAGTTTCTACTATAGGAGTTGGAGCAGACTACGATGAAAGATTAATGACCGAAGTAGCTAAATCGGGTAAAGGAAATTACTATTTCTTAGAAGATCCAAGAGATGCAGAAAGAATATTTTCTGACGAATTCAACAGCATTATCAACACAATCGCTAAAGACATTCATGTAGAATTTAATTTTAGAGATGAATATGAAGTAATTTCTGGAATTGGATACGAGTTAAGAAGCAAAGACAGTTTCCAACCTCATGACATTTATTCTGGTAAGAAAAACAGTTACCTTTTCGAAATTGAAGGAAGTGATATCGAGAAATACAAAAACAATGAAAACAG
The DNA here is from genome assembly GCA_964400435.1 of uncultured Candidatus Peribacteria bacterium. GTDB lineage: Bacteria > Patescibacteriota > Gracilibacteria > UBA1369 > LOWO2-01-FULL-3 > CAYNUR01. The sequence goes on along the minus strand of CAYNUR010000108.1, from coordinate 2,356 downwards.
TTTAGGTACCTTGAATATCAGCTTTATCAATCCTGAAGATTCAAAAGAGAATGAAATAAATATTCCAATAAAAATTCACGGAACAATTGAAGAAATCGATGCCCTTGCTAACGATAATGTTTACGCAGAATATATCAAATCTTATCAAGCTGAAGAACTTCTGAAGGTCTATGAAGACTTAGATTCATACAGAAATGATGACGCTAGAGGCCGTATGGAAGAACTAATTAATGAATTAAATCTCGCTAATTCAAGGCTGGAAGGAGCTCTAGATGATGAAGTTAGCAAATTAGAAGATAAAAGATATTTTCTTGAAGATTTAGAAGAAGAGTATGTAAACGAAGCAGAATCAGGTAGAATTTTCCAGAAATCGAACCAAGCAGATGCGATCCAATCAACCCTGAAATAATGAATATCTTAATCATTGAGGACAATATAAAAATGGCGGAGAACATAGCAACAGTTCTTCGCCATGAAAACTACTTCATCGATATTGCCAATGATGGAGAAACTGGGCTCCACAAAGCCTCAACAAAAAATTATAACCTAGTAATTCTAGATCTAAACCTCCCACTTCTAGATGGAATTGAGGTCTGTAAAAAAATCAGGGAAATTGGAACTAAAACACCAATAATTATGCTTACTGCAAGGATAGATTTAGACTCAAGAGTTGAAGGCCTTGATAGCGGAGCTGATGATTATTTGACTAAGCCTTTCATGATGGAGGAGTTGACTGCAAGAATCCGAGCGTTATTAAGAAGGGAATCAAAAGTTAAGAACACAAAAATTGAACTACCAGGTAAAATAACTATGGATTTAGCAGCAAAACAAATCTCCAAAAAGGGGATCGAAGTCAATCTTTCCCCAGTTGAAATTCGCATTCTAGAATATTTGGTTACAAACAGAGGACATGTAAAATCACCGACAGAAATTTATGAAAACGCCTGGGGCCTATATAATGAAGACGTAATCTTCTCAGATTCATTAAAAGTTCACATTGCAAGAATTAGAAAAAAACTTGATCCAGATATCATCAAAACAGTAAAAGGGTTTGGCTATGTCATTGAATAAAACTCAGAAAAAAATTGCCTTTTATTTCACTCTCGTTTCAACGGGATTAATGCTTGTTATAACTATTTTGACAATTTTTTTAGTAAATTTTCAGCTCGATAAGAATGCCAAAAAAATTCTCGAAACAAGTTTAAATGAATTAATTCAAGACTTCCAAAAAGACGAGTTAGAAGAATTAGAAGTTTCTTTTCAAATAAGCAATCGATCCAGTGATGAATATCTAGAAACTCAAGAACTTCCAAACATTAGTGATCAAAAAGAAGCCTTTAATATTGCTCAAGAATCAACATCTTCACAAAAATCTGAACTTTTTGAAGAAAGTTTCGATATTGCAACAGAAGAATCCGCAGAAATAATGGCCGTAGAAGAGTCTGAGGAATCTTCCGAAGAGGCCTCTACTGAAGGGGCCTTAGAAATGTCCTCAGCTCCAGCAATAGCGCTTGAACAAGACGATGAAAAACAACAGGAATTACTAGATGCCGAATTAATTATTGAAGATCCAGAATACGATCCACTAACACAAAATCGACAAATATTCTCACGAGTAGTTTTAGAAAATGGAGACATCCTTTTTACATCAGATCTCTTTGACCAGTTTTTTATTGATCCAGAAAATTTAGGATTTCAAAAAAACATTTTCGACGAAATTTGTATTTATTCATATTCTGCAAAGATTGAAAATGGCACTAATGCCGGTTCAATTGTCCAAGTTGGACAGTATTGTTCAGTAACACCTTCTGAACAAAAAAGACTTTTCGTACAAATAATTTTAGTCGCAATAGCTCTCTCAATCTCCACGTATTTTCTTGGGATTTTCGTTGCAAAAAAACTTCTAGAACCAATGAAAAAGTCTATAGATCAAACTAGAAAATTCGTTCAAAACTGTCATCACGAATTGTTAACACCAATAACCGTTGCCCTTACAACAATCGCCGCAACTAAAAAAGACAAAGATTTTCAAAAAGGAATACATTCAATAGAAGAGGACTTAAATAACGCCTATGAAGCACTAAAACTCCTCAGTGCAAAAGCACTTTATGACCAAGCAAAAATCACATTCCAAAAAATCGACTTAAAACCAATACTTAAAAAAACATTAGAAGAATGCCAAGAAATACACCCCAGAACAGATTTATCGTTAGAATTGGAATTTGATACTGGAAAAATTGAACAACCAGCCGAAAAGACAAGCGTTAAGTTAATCTTTAAAAATCTAGTTTGCAACGCTCTAAAATATTCTTCAAAACGCGGAAAAGTAAAAGTATTACTAAATAAGAAAAAATTG
>CAYNUR010000107.1:0-4806 GCA_964400435.1 uncultured Candidatus Peribacteria bacterium | reverse complement strand
CTATAATATTTATGAATATAGAATTTAATTTTTTTGAAATATGGTTTCATTAGTTGGAAAAGATGCGCCTGATTTTAAACTTCCTGATCAAGATGGTAAAGTTCATTCATTGAAAGACTATACAGGGAAATATGTTTTACTTTATTTTTATCCGAAAGATATGACTTCTGGTTGCACCAAAGAAGCACAAGGTTTTCGAGATAATTTAGATAAATTAAAGAAGATGGATGTTGTTGTTTTAGGTGTGAGTAAAGATCCTGTTGAAAAACATAAGAAGTTTGAAGAAAAAGAGAATTTGAATTTCTCTCTTCTTTCTGATGAAGAAGGTGAAGTTGTTGAAAAATATGGTGTTTGGGTCGAAAAATCTATGTATGGAAAGAAATATATGGGAATTCAGAGGGATTCTTTTTTGATTGGTCGTGATGGGAAGGTATTGAAGCATTATGTAAAAGTGAAGGCTGCTAAGCACCCTGAAGAGGTTGTTAAGGATGTTGGGGAATTGGAGTAAAATCTAATGAACATGATGTTTTTTTATTAATGAGTGACTTTTATCACTGTCTTTTTTCTATATTTAAAATAAAAATAATATGTTCGCAGTCAGATCCTTGGGGAAGGATAGAATGGTATTCGGCTGTGAAAAAGACTCGTAGTGGTCTGCATAGAATTCAACTCTTCATAGGAAAAGGTTAAAATTTGCAGATTATTGCGAGTTTTATTTTGTGTAAAGTTTGTATTGAAAATCTAAATCTTTTTCAGATACTTCTCCAAGTATTTCTTCATTACTGAGATCCTTTGGGAATTCTGCTAGATGTGCGTCGCAGTCAAATTCTGCATCAATTTCTGTGATATATATACCGGTAAGGCTGTCTAATTTCATAGCTTGTGCGTAGAGATTTGCCCCTCCGATTATAAAGATTTTTTCTATATTTTCATCGGCGTGTGAAATTGCTTTTTCCAATGAATCAACTGTGTGAGCGCCTGTAGCTATAAATTCTTTATTTCTTGTCAGTACAATATTCTCTCGTGCTGGAAGTGGGCGGAATTTTTCTGGTAATGAATCCCAAGTTTTTCTTCCCATAATTACAATATTTATTTTGTCTGGGCTTTCAGTTTCTGTAGTGATTTTTTTGAAGAATTGTATTTCTTTTTTTAGACGCCATGGAAGTTTTCCGTTTTTACCAATGCCGCGGTTTTTATCCATTGCTGAGATGATATAGATTGGGTGATTTGGCATTTTTAAGAAAATTTAGGAAATTTTAATGTTTGTTTGATAGATTTTCTCATGTTCCCCGAGGAGGGAGGGGGTTGTGGATGGATTTTAGTGTACCACTCGCTATGGTCGGGATACACTACGCTGTTAAACCGCTATTGGGAACTTAATGAAAGCATCATGTTCGTATCCAATCAATTTGAAATCTTCCACTTTAATATCCCAGAATGGTTTCTTTGCTAACTCTAACTTCGGTAAAGGTTTGGGAGTTCTTTTTAACTGCTCTTTTAAACCTTCTACGTGGTTCAAATAGATATGTGCATCTCCAAGTGTATGTGTAAATATTCCAGGTTCCAAATCACATTCTTGAGCAAACATTGTTAGCATTGCTGCATAACTAGCTATGTTGTATGGAACTCCTAACGCGATGTCTGCGCTTCTTTGGTAAAGTTGTAGATCTAGCCTTCCATCAGCAACATAAAATTGGAAAAATGCGTGACAAGGTGGGAGAGCCATTCTATCTATATCACCTGGATTCCAAGCGGAAACAATTATCCTTCTGGAATCTGGATTATTTTTGATTAGATCAATTGCATTTTGAATTTGATCAACATGGGACTTGTCGTATTTTTGCTCTTTTTCATTCCATCTGAATCTTTCCCATTTTCTCCATTGATATCCGTAAACTGGACCTAATTCTCCATTTTCATCTGCCCAAGGATTCCAAATTGGTGTGTGTTGTTTTAAATCATCGTTGATATTTGTTGAACCTCTCAGAAACCATAGTAATTCGTATAAAATTGCATCAAATCTTACTTTTTTTGTTGTGACCATTGGAAAACCTTTTCTAAGGTCGTATTTTTTTTGTACACCAAAAATTGAAAGTGTTCCTGTTCCTGTTCTGTCACCTTTTTCTACTCCATTGTCTAAGACTTCCTGAACTAAATCGAGATATTGTTGCATATTGAATGAGCTAGATTTTTCGATCTCAAACTAGCATAAATTTCTTCGAAAAATAAATTGAATTACTTTTCAGATTCTTGCTTTTCTGCTGCTTCCTGTTCTGAAATACCAACGTGGAATCTGTCAGTATCTTTATAAACTCGGCTTCCAACAGTTTTTGATTGCCCTTGGTATTTTCCTCTGTAAGGAGTTGATGGAGATTGATCCATGTTGCAGAACACTAATTGGCAAATTCTTTTTCCAGACTGAAGAACAATTGGGAGTGAACTTGCGTTATATAGTTCTAAAGTGACTCTTCCTTTGAATCCTGGATCTACCCAACCGGCGTTTTGGATGAATAATCCGATTCTTCCGATTGAACTTCTTCCCTCAACGAAGGCTGTTACATTATCTGGGACTTCGATATATTCTTGAGTTGTTGCTAATAAGAAAGAATGTGGTGGGATTGTAATAGTTTCGCTTTGAATTTCTCTATATTTGATTTCTTGGTCTAAAGAAATTGTTCCCATTTGGTTTTCGTCCATAACTAGAAAATGATCTCCTAAACGACAATCGATTGAAGCTGGTTCAATCTGGCTTTCTTCCATTGGTTTCATTACCAATTCTCCAGATTTTAGCATTGCTTTTAAGGTCTTGTCAGATAGGATCATGATTTTTTAATTAAGTCTTTTGAGTAATTAATAGCGGAAAAACTTGCCTAAATCAAATGCTTTGGACTAGTTTTTCTTTTTTGTTTTTTGGAAAATGCTTCCAATTAGATATCCAATTATTATTGCTGGGAAAATGTAGAAATCGCTAATGTAATTTCCTGGGCATTTAAAGAAACTTGGTGAAGCTGCCGGTGGCATGCCTGGTGGATTTGCATATTGGCAAGTCATTAATTCTAAAAATCTTGTTATAATTCCGAAGATAATTGCTAAAGAAATATTGTAAATTCCTGGGATTAGTTTTTTCATTTTTCATAGATTAGAATCTTTCTTGAATATATTCTTCAAGAATTTTGATGAATTGCTCGGGGATTTTATCACCTGTGATAGTTTTTGAGAATTTTCCGTCAATGTAAACTGGAGCCATTTTTTCTTCTCCTTTTCCTGGTAAACTAATGGCGATGTCGGCGTGTCTGGATTCTCCTGGGCCATTTACGACACAGCCCATGACGGCAATTTTTAATTCTTCAACTCCTGGAAATTTCTTTTTCCATTCTTTCATATTTTTTTCAATATGTTCATTTACTTCTTTTGCTAGCTCAAGAAAATATTTGCTGTCTGTTCTTCCACATCCTGGGCAACTGGTTACTTTTGGGCGGAAATGTCTGTAGCCCATACTTTGGAGTAGAGTTTTGCAGGCATGTACTTCTGTTGATCTTGGTTGATCTGGGTTTGGAGTTAGAGAAATTCTGATTGTGTCTCCGATCCCCTGTTGCAATAGAATTGCAAGTGCAGCTGAGCTTGAGACCAACCCTTGCATGCCGCTTCCAGCTTCTGTTAAACCCAGGTGAAGGGCATAAAAATGATTGTTTTCTTTCATTCTTTCGGACAATCTTTGATATGCAGAAATCATATCTTGTACTACTGACATTTTTACACTGAGGACTATTTTGTTTTTTGGAAGACCGACTTCTTCTGCTAGTTTAGCTGAACGAAGTGCACTTTCTGTCATTGATTCAACTGTTACTTGCCTATCCGAGAGCGGATTTTCTTTTTTAGCATTTTTCTCCATCATCTCAGTGAAGAGTTCTTGATCAAGAGATCCCCAATTCACTCCAATTCGAACTGGTTTATTATTTTCAATCGCTATTTGGATAATTTCTTTAAAGTTGTAATCATGCTTATCGCCATAGCCAACGTTTCCAGGATTTACTCGATACTTATCTAAAGCTTTAGCTAATTCTGGAAATTGTGAAAGTAGTTTATGGCCATTGTAATGGAAATCTCCGATGAGAGGCAGATTATCAAAGCCCTCGTTAGTTAAGATTTTACGAATTTCTGGAATAGCTTTTGCAGCAGCTTCGTCATTTACTGTAAGTCTAACAAGCTCTGAGCCGGCTTCTGCTAATTCTATAATTTGTTTTGAAGTCGACTGGACATCAGAAGTATCAGTATTTGTCATAGACTGAATTACGATGGGATTTTTTCCACCTAGTTTTACTGAACCAATTTGTACTTCTGGAGAATTTTTTTGCATTTTAAAAACCTACTGATGTTCCGCAGCTGCAACTTCTTTTTACATTTGGATTTACGATTTTTAGTCCACTTCCGTGAAGGCCTATTGTAAAATCTACAGTTGAACCGTGAAGTTTATCGAAAGTGAAATCGTTTAAATATATATCTAACTTTTCTGAAAGTTGATAAGTTTTTTCATCATCTTTTGCTTCATCAAAGAAATCGTATTCGTATTTAAATCCGCTGCATCCACCTGTAGAAACTACGATTCTTAGTCCTTTTGCTGTGGCAAAATTATGTAAGTTATTAAATGCATTCTCGGTAAACATCATTCCTGCTAATTTGTAGTATTTTTTATTTCCTTCCTGGATTTCAATTGCTTTCATATCTTCATCTTTTGGTAAAAATTTTTCTTGAGATTCTAATTCTTCTCTCATTTTATTTATTCTCTCCAGAATATTATTTAAATCT
>CAYNUR010000106.1:4143-4818 GCA_964400435.1 uncultured Candidatus Peribacteria bacterium | reverse complement strand
AATCTAAACAGAAAAAGAAAAAATTTCAAAAAATAATGTAATAAAGTTTATGCTAAAATCATCTTATGAAAAAATCACAAAGAATTTACGAAATTGATATTCTCCGTGCATTTGCAGTAATTGGCATGGTTATTTTCCATTATTTCTACATTCTAGATTATTATGGAATCATAGAATATGATCTATATAATGGCGCTTGGTTAATTCTCGCACGTTCAGTTCAATTCACATTCTTAAGTTTAGTAGGATTCTCCTTAGCTTTATCTTGGAGCAACTTTAAAAAAAAGAATCTACCAACTAACAAATTCTATCTTAAACAATTTAAGAGAGGCCTAACTATATTAGCAATGGCTGGGTTAGTTTCTCTAGGTACTTGGACAGTAGTTGGCGAACATTTTGTCAGATTCGGAATTCTTCACCACATCGGAACTTCAATTTTAATGTTCATGTTCCTAGCAAGATTTTCTGTCTTAAATTACATATTAGCAGCATCGATTTTCTTTATTGCACCATTTATCTCCTCTTCCATCACCGAAATAAACCTATTGTATATTTTTGGATTTAACCTAGGCTACATACCAACTCTAGACTACTTCCCGCTTTTTCCTTGGAGCTCATTAATTGCCTTAGGAATTGCAGTTGGAAACACAATCATCCCACATCTCAAAAAAAATA
>CAYNUR010000106.1:0-4133 GCA_964400435.1 uncultured Candidatus Peribacteria bacterium | reverse complement strand
ATCTAATAAAGAAGTTTTTCATAAAAATCGGCCAAAACGCTCTCTTAATCTACATGCTTCACGTGCCAATAATCTATGGATTACTAGTTCTTACAATGTCGACATAAATGACTCCAGAAAACAGCTTTCAAAGTGAATTCATTTGATCATTCCCTGCTATATAACTTTGAATATTATCAATAGTAGTTTCAATAATTCTCAACAAAGCTTCTTCGCTATAAAAAGCAATATGTGGTGTAAAAACAACATTGTCCTTACTCAATAAAATTCTATCACGAACAATTTCTCTCAAAGCTTCATCATTAGCTTTTTCATACAAAAGTTCCTTTTCTTCACAAATCAATTCTTCACCCTCCAAAACATCCAAACCAGCACCTCTAATTTTTCCAGAATCCAAAGCTTCAATTAATGCATCCGTATCAACAATCTCACCTCGTGAGGTATTAATTAAAATCACTCCATCTTTCATTTTAGAAAAAGCTTTTTCATTTATCATATGATGAGTAGATTTATTATGAGGAACATGCAAAGAAATAATATCCGACTTCTTATAAAGCTCCTCCAATTCTACATATTGAAAGTCCAAAACTTCAGATAAAAATTTATTTTTTTGAATATCGTAAACAAAAACTTCCATACCAAAACCTTTGGCCATTCTAATAACATGCATTCCAATATGCCCTCCACCAACTACACCAATTGTTTTCCCATTTAAATCAAAACCTTTTAATCCTTCAATAGAAAAATTATTTCTTAATCCACGGACATAAGATTTATGAACATTTCTTGAAAGTGAAAGAATTAAAGCAAAAGTATGTTCAGCAACAGTATTTTCACCATAGAATGGAACATTTGAAACAGCAATTTTCCGCTTTCGACATTCTTCAATATCAATATGATCATAACCAGTTGAACGGGTAGAAATCATTTTTAACTTCTTCAACTTCGCAAGCACAACCTTTTCCAACTCCGAATAAATAAAAACTGAAATCACATCAAAATCCTTAAATTGATCAACATTTTCTTTATTTAATGGTTCACTCAAAAATTCTAAAGTATGACCTTTAAAAGCTTTCTTCAAAAGTTTCTTTTCCCACCCCTGAATTTCAAAAAATGCAATCTTCATAATCTAATTTAATCACCTAATTATAACACAAAACCATATTTTCCCCCAGAATCAATATTCATTCAAAACAACAGGTATATTTGCCTTATTCAAAAAATTTTTAACTTCAAGAATTTGTTCTTCATTCGGAACTTTTAAATCATTGAAATAATAAGGAATCTTTAAAGCCTCCCACTTCTTAACGCCCATTGTATGATAGGGCAGAAGTTCTAATTTTTCGAAATTAATAGTTTTACAAAAATCGCGCAATTCAACCAAATTAAATTCACTATCAGTCCAACCAGGCAACAAAACCAATCTCAACCAAATCCGACTACCCAAATCACTAAGAAATTTTAAGTTTTCCAAGATTTCTTGATTACCAACTCCAGTTAAAAACTTATGCTTCTCTGAATCAAAATGCTTCAGACTTACCATAAACAAATCCGTATATTCAGCAACTTTCCGAATCTCTTCCTTCTCAGCATACAAAGAAGTATCGACAGTAACATGAAGTCCTTCTTCTCTACATCTTTTTATCATTTCCAACAAAAAATCAGGTTGAAAAAAAGGATCTCCACCGCTAAAAGTCACACCACCATCACTTGCTTCTAAGTATTCACGATTCTTTAATATTTTTTGAACAATTTCTTCCACCGACCATTTTTTACCCCCCTTAAAAGTGGCCATATCAATATTATGACAATATTTACATTTCAAAAAACAACCAGCCATAAAAATAACAAACCGTATCCCAGGACCATCAACAGTTCCAAAAGATTCAAAAGAGTGAACAAAACCTTCTTTTCTTTCAGTATTAAAGTTTCTCATGAAATGTTCTAGAAATTACTTCTTCCTGTTGTTCTTTATTCAAACTCGTAAACCTCACTGCATAACCAGAAACACGAATAGTCAAATTAGAGTATTTCTCAGGATGTTCCATAGCATCAATCAACATCTCCTTTTGCAAAACATTTACATTTAAATGCTGAGCACCTTTAGAAAAATATCCATCCAATAAACCTCTCATATTCAACCGAGCATTTTCAAAATTTTTCCCCAAACTCTTTGCATCAATTGAAAAAGTATTAGAAATCCCATCTTTGCAATGTTCATAAGGAATTTTAGCAACAGAATTCAAAGAAGAAATTGCCCCTTCTTTATCTCGATTATGCATTGGATTTGCCCCAGGAGCAAAAGCTTCACCGGCCTTTCGCCCATCAGGAGTTGCCCCAGTATATTTTCCATAAACAACATTCGCTGTAATTGTTAAAAGTGACAACGTATGCTCAGCGTTACGATAAGTTCTGTGCTCACGTAAACATTTCATAAACTCTTTTACAACTTCGACAGCAATATTATCAACTCGATCATCATCCGTCCCAAAAGTTGGAAAATCCCCATCAATTTCAAAGTCAATTGCCACTTCCTCTGCATTTCTCACCGCCTTAACTTTTGCATATTTAATTGCCGATAAACTATCAGCTACAATTGAAATTCCCGCTACACCAAAAGCCATAAATCTCTCAACATCAGAATCATGGAGGGCCATTTGGCTATTCTCATAATTATAACGATCATGCATATAATGAATCACATTCATTATGTTTACATACTTTTCAGCCATCCATTTCATCAATTGAAAGAACTTTTCTTTCACCTCATCATAATCAAGAAATTCATCATTTTTCAGCTTGGAAACATCCTCAATTATTTTCGAATTATCAAATTCATCTTTCCCCTGATTAATAGCCAAAAGTAAGAGTTTCGGCAGATTGCATCTTGCACCAAAAAACTGCATTTGTTTTCCAATTTTCATAGCGGAAACACAGCAAGCAATTCCATAGTCATCTCCAAAATCAACTCGCATCAAATCATCATTTTCATATTGAATCGAAGAAGTTCTTATTGAAGTTTCAGAAACAAAGTTTTTAAAACCTTCAGGTAAATTTTTTGACCACAAAACTGTTAAATTAGGCTCTGGAGCAGCTCCAAGATTAACCAAAGTTTGCAACATTCTAAAAGAAGTTTTGTTAACTAAAGTCCGTCCATCAATTCCCTGTCCACCCAAAACACAAGTTACCCAAGTAGGATCACCAGCAAAAAGTTCGTTGTATTCAGGAACTCTCAACTGTTTCACAATCCTCAATTTCATAACAAAATCATCAATTATTTCCTGAACTCCACTTTCTGATAAATTTCCTTCTCGCAAATCTTTTTCGGCATAAATATCCAAAAAAGCATCAATTCTTCCCATACTCATAGCTGCACCATCTTGTTCTTTAACTGCTGCTAAATAAGCAAAATATAACCACTGAACTGCTTCTAAAAAATTTCTAGCTGGCACAGAAATATCAAATCCGTAAAATCCAGCCATCTTTTTCATATCTTCCAAAGATTGAATTTGCCAAGAAATTTCTTGTCTTCTACGAATATTTTCCTCAGACATTTCTTTCAAAAAAGTTCTTTGAAATTCCAATTTATCTTCAATTAAACGGTCAACTCCATACAAAGCAACTCTCCGATAATCACCAATAATTCTCCCTCTTCCATAATTATCTGGAAGTCCAGTAATCAATCCCTTACTTCGAAGCATTTTTCCATCAGCAGTTTTAAACTCATCCCAATTTTTATAAATTTCAAAAACCGCATCATTATGAGTTTTTACATCTTCAGAAAAAACCTTCTCAACATTTTTTGACAAAGTATAACCATAAGATTCACAAGCCCGCTTAACCAATCTCACTCCACCTTTAGGCTTAATAGCCCTCTTCAATATTTCATCAGTTTGAAGACCAAAAATTAATTCATTTTTTTTATCAATATAACCAGGAGAATGACTAGTTATCGTTGAAGGATTTTCACTATCAATATCCAAAACTCCACCATTTTTAGATTCTTCTTCAATCTTCTTTTCAACTTTCTTCAAAACTCCTCTAGTACGTTCAGTTTCACAAGCTAAGAAATTACTATCACCTTCATAAGGAGAATAGTTTTTTTGAATAAAATCTCTAACATTGACCTCTTC
>CAYNUR010000105.1:0-4839 GCA_964400435.1 uncultured Candidatus Peribacteria bacterium | reverse complement strand
GTAGAATTTGATAGAAAAACATTGATGGATCTAATACCAAAAATCCAAAACCTCAAACCAATTGGCCGCCTAGACAAAAACACTGTAGGCCTCTTACTCTTTAGTAATGACGGTGAATTCATCCATAAACTCACTCATCCAAAATTTGAGTGTGAAAAGGAATATTTAGTTGAAACAGAAAAAGCACCAGACAAAAAAGATTTAAAAAAATTAGAAGTAGGAATAAAAATCGACGGCAAAAAAACTTCACCTGCAAAAGTTCAAATAATTGAAGAAAATAAAAGCTCAACTAAAGTAAGAATAACAATTCATGAAGGACGCAACCGGCAAATAAGAAAAATGTTTGCTTCAATCAATTGTCCTGTGAAATACTTACTCAGATGTCGCATCGGAGACATCAAACTATCCTCATTAAAAAAAGGAAAATTCAGAAAATTAACTAAAGAAGAAATTAATGCTTTCTAGCCTACTGAGTTTCTATATTGCCACCAGTATTCAGCCTAAACTAATGGAAACAACTAACTTTGAAACAAACTCTCCAGAGGAAATTATATACACCAGCCAAGAATCCACTTCTAGCTTCCAAAATTTCAATTCAGGCCCAGTAAAAGATCCCCATTTCATTTCTCCGATTATTGGAGCAACTGGAAGCATTGCGATCGACACTGAATCAAACAGTATCCTTTTTGAAAAGAACGCACACCAAAGATTATCTATGGCAAGTATTACAAAGTTAATGACAATGGCCGTAGTTCTGGAAGAAAATGAACTCAACGAAATAGTTACTGTAAGCTCTAATGCTGCCGCAACTGAAGGATCAACAATGTATTTAGCTGCGGGTGAACAATTAACAGTTGAAGATCTACTCTATGGCGTAATCATTCAATCAGGAAATGATGCAGCAGTAGCTCTTGCTGAACACAACGCTGGTTCAGTAAGTAACTTCGTGGACAAAATGAATTCAAAAGCAAAACAATTAGGTCTGATTAATACTCACTATGCAAATCCAACCGGATTAGATCATTATGATAATTACTCAACAGCTTACGATATTTCGCAACTAGCTCAATACGTCTATAGCAAAGATTTCGTAAAAAAAGCAGCAAAGCTAGAAACACATACCGTCACATCAATATCTGGAACAAATACACATAACTTAACTTCCACAAATGAATTACTGGGAAGTTATCTTAACGTAAAAGGTTTAAAAACAGGAAAAACTCAATCAGCAGGTCTTTGCTTAGTTGCTATTGCGGAAAACGATCAAAACCATGATATAATCACCGTGGTCTTAAACAGCCCAGACCGTTTTCAAGAATCGAAAATATTAATCGATTGGGTATTCAGAGCATATAACTGGAATTAAACTATGGTTTCACACGACACAATTCAAGATCTGGCTTTAATCGCAGGGTCTGCAACATTTGCATTTGTAATCGCAATTATTCTTACCCCTTGGTTCACAAAGCAACTAATAAAATTCAAAATAGGTAAACAAATAAGAGAAAATGCACTTTCAGGTGAAAAAGCATCACTTTTTGCTGCTCTTCATGCAAAAAAAAGCGGAACACCAACTATGGGAGGTTTACTAATTTGGAACACAATAATTATTACAGTAATTCTTTCATATTTTATTCAAAAAATGAGCATCTCATTAGATTTGGATTTATTTAGTAGGTCATTACTCAGTCGAGAAGAAACGTGGATTCCTCTATTTACTTTAATTACTTGCGGAATTTTAGGAGCCGTCGATGACTACTTAAATGTAAAAGGAATCGGAAAAACAAAAGGTTTAAGTGCAAAACTTAAATTACTTTGGCTTACATTATTTAGTGCAGTTGGAGCATGGTGGTTTTATAGCAAATTAGGTTACAGCCATTTAAGCATTCCTATTCCAGGCGTAGACCCAATTGAATTAGGACTTTGGTACATTCCCCTATTTATATTCGTTATTATCGCTACAGCAAACTCAGTTAACTTTACAGATGGTTTAGATGGTCTAGCAAGTGGCCTTTTAATATTCGCATTTGGAGCATTTGGAATTATTGCCTATGCAAAAGGTTTACTAATCTTAGCTGCACTTTGTGCTGTAATCTGTGGTGCAGTATTAGCATTTCTTTGGTTCAATGTTCCTCCAGCTCTCTTCTACATGGGAGATACAGGTTCACTTTCCTTAGGAGCAACTTTAGGAGTAATTGCTATGCTCACAGATCAAACCTTAATTCTTCCAGTAATCGGAATTATCTTTGTAGTTGAAACATTATCAGTAATTATTCAATTAACTTCTAAAAGATTCTTCGGCAAAAAAGTCTTTAGAATTGCACCAATCCATCATCACTTTGAACAAATAGGCTGGAAAGAATTCACAGTCGTTATGAGGTTCTGGATCATTGGTGGAATCTTCGCTGTATTCGGAACTATTCTCGGATTAATAATCATTTCCTAGAATAATTCCCCAGGTAGAATTTTACCATCCTGGATTTTTACACCAAAGTCACCTTCTTCAACTACTGGCTCAACAATATTCGAAGTTTTATCTGTAGTAGTAGTTGTTGTTTTTATTGAATTAGTCGTTGTCGTCGTTGAAGTTGTATTTGTTGTTGTATCTTCAGTTAACACTTTCGTACCAGTCTCAGAAGAAGTCACTGAAGTTTCTTTATCCGTATCATCCTTAGATTCATCTGCAACAACCGTTTTTGAAGTAGATTTAACAGAAACTTCTAGTTCATCTAAATACTTATTAGCATCTTGTACAACTTTACTAGAAACTTCATTATTCTTAGAATCTACATTATTTTTTTTACTTTCAATAAGCTCTAAACTTTCCTTAATTTCAACCTTATTTTTATCAATCAATTCTGCAGCCTTTTCAACATTTCCTTTCTCAATAATAGCTTCCACTTCAGAAATTTTAGAAATTGCCTTATCAACTTTTATTTCATCAGCCTCCTCATTTGACTCAGCATTAATAAATGCAATTTGATCAATCGTTTCCTTTGCAACATAAGCCTTACTATCTGGAAGAACCAAAGCCAAGTCTTTCTTCTGCTTCTTTACTTTGTCCTTCACAAATGTCTTTAAATCATTAGCGTACTTCTCATCTTTTATTTTAACAGTCTCAACAAAAGCATAAAAATTTTCTACCTCATCATAGAAGTCATTAATTACATCTTCTTGTTTTTTAACTTCCTCTTCTGTGAGATTCTCATCTCGAAGCTTCAATTCAGCTTCAATAAATTTTTTCTCAGCAACTTCTAAATCATTTTTCTTTTTTTCCACATCATTAAAAGACATTGTTAACAAAGCCTTATTCTGAATCTTCTCATTTTCTAAACTCTCTTTTCGAGCAATAACAACTTTCTCTTCAACCTTATGAACAAAGGCTTGGTCTTCTTTCATATTTTCTTGTACCCAAGCTACCTCTTTTTCTTCTTTAGAAATTACATCAACAACAATCTCTTCCTCGATAGCCACAACTTTTTGTCCTGAAAGCACCTTATCTTTATCCTCAGAATTCTTCTTTTTAATATCAACAGAACTATTATAAACTTTCACTTCGGTCTTTTCATTTTTCTTAACTTCCACATCAAAAGCCGCTTTCTTAGCACTAGTAGAAATATTTTCAGTATGAATAACAAAAGCATCTTCATCAATAACATTTATAACTCTTGTCCAAAGCTTTCCCTCTATTAATGCAATTTCAACATATCTACTCAAATCACCAGAGAAATCTAAACGTTCAAAGACAACTTCAGTATCTCCAGCCAATCTACTTACACTTTCATCAAAAAACTCAACTACAGCAGTAGAATCTTTCGGCGTAATTATTTTATCAGACTCTAACAATTCCATACCTTTCTTCACTTCAATAAAGTCTCCACCACGCTTCAAATAAATTTCCCCATTAAACGAGTCTAACTTCGTAAAACTATCGGCCATAACAATATTTGTATCAGTCGCCCTGAAAGAAACTAAACTAAAAACCATTACAAAAATTAGCCCCATGCTCACCGCCTTTTGAAAACTGGCAAAACTAAAAAATGAAAAAATACTCTTAGCTGAAAACTCTTGAGATTCCGCAATAGAATTCATTATACGTTCCTTCATTAAATCTTTCTTTACAGCATCAAATTGAAACTCTCTTTGATATTGAAGATGATTCACAACATTACTAACTTGATCATAATCATAACCTTCTTCAACAATATGCTCCAAAAGTCTATGACGTAGAGAATACTTAACTGTAACTGAAAGTTCAGGTTTTTCAACCTGTTCTATCATCTCAGCTAACTTTCTCAAACCAAATTTCATAATTATGTCAATATACTGTTACATACTTTCAAACGAGATAAATTTTTTTTTGTTACACTAAAATTTATAACTTACCCCCATCAACTCAAGTTCCTTCTTCAAAGCTTTTAAAGCTCTAAACTGTAAAATTCTAATACTTCCCTCCGTTTTATTCATCATTTTTGCCATTTCCCTATTTGAAAAGCCATTAATGAATTTATGAATAATAACTTCTTGATAATGTTTTTTCAATTTCGCAATCGCATCCTTCAAAACTCCTTGATTAAGAGTATTTTCAGTTACTTTAATAGGATTATGCTCACGCTTTTCAGTTTCAAGGTGCATTGGCAACTCATAACTAGTATTCTTCTTATTCATTCGGTAATAATCGACAACTAAATTATGTGCAATCCTAAAAACCCAAGAGGAAAAAGAAAACTTCCCCTTAGTATATTGATGAATATTCTCCCAAGCTTTTAGAAAAACTGTTTCCAAAAGATCTTCCGCGTCAGCAGAATTCACTCGATAATATATATATCTATATAAAGG
>CAYNUR010000104.1:0-4940 GCA_964400435.1 uncultured Candidatus Peribacteria bacterium | reverse complement strand
TTGACGGAGATCTGAGTGAATTAGCAACAAAATATAATATTACTAGAAAAGCTGGAGCATTCTATAGCTATGGTGAAACAAAACTTGGGCAAGGACGTGAAAACTCTAAAAATTTCTTAAAAGAAAATGAAAAAGTGCTTAAAGCAATTGAAAAAGAAGTAAAAATAATGGCTTATGGTACGCCAGAGGAAGTAGCTAAATTAGTTAAGAAGAGTGAAAAAGAAGAAGCAAAAAAATAAAAATATAAAATGAGCAAACTTTATG
The DNA here is from genome assembly GCA_964400435.1 of uncultured Candidatus Peribacteria bacterium. Lineage (GTDB taxonomy): Bacteria > Patescibacteriota > Gracilibacteria > UBA1369 > LOWO2-01-FULL-3 > CAYNUR01. The sequence continues at coordinate 4,676 of CAYNUR010000104.1, read as the reverse complement.
ATTCATTAATAGTTTATTCCATCAAATTAGTTGCAAAAAAGAGATATACAGTTTCAGAAATGTACAAAAAACTTAGAAAGAGAATGAAAAAGATAATAGAGAATGAAGGTGGAGACTTAGTCAAAGATTACGAATCTCAATTAGAAGAAATTATTGAAAGAGTTATTATAAGGCTAAAGGAACTAAAATACTTAAATGATGAAAAGTTTGCTCAAGACTTTTTGAGCGACAAAAAAAAGTTTAGGCCAAAATCCAGTTTTTTACTCACTAGAGATCTAAAGAAAAAAGGCCTAAGTGACTCAATGATTAAAGATGCACTACAAAAAGTAGAATATGATGATTTTGAAGCAGCTTTAGAACTATTTGAGAAAAGAAAACATAAATGGAACTCACTTGTTTCTTGGGAAAAAAAGGCTAAAGCTTATAGGTACTTAAGTTCTAAAGGTTTTCGCTCAGATGATATTTACAAAGTACTTAACTACTGTTATAGTCAGGATGAATAGTATGAATCTTGTATAGCAAGATTCGCCCTTTTTTAGTTTTAACAAATAAATTATGCAATCACAGTTTTTTGCGGCGATAAACCAGCTTTGTGATGAAAAAAATATTTCAAGAGATAGAGTTATGGAAACTATACAGGCTGCCTTAAGAGCTGCATATAGGAAAGATTATGGTAATAAAGATCAAAATGTTGATGTAGATATTGATCCTAAGTCTGGAGTAGCTACTGTTTATGTAATAAAAGAAATTGTAAAAGATGTTGAAGATGAAAACTTACAAATTAATGAAAAAGATGCAAAAAAATATGATAAGAAAGCGAAAATAGGTGGTGAAGTTAGAATTGATGTGACTCCAACAAATTATGGAAGAATTGCTGCTCAAGCAGCTAAGCAAGTGATTATCCAAAGAGTTCAAGAGGCTGAAAGAGATATTATGTATGAAACTTTTAAGGATAGAGAGAACGAGTTAATTAATGCAGTAGTTCATAGAGTTGATGGCAATAATGTTTATCTAAATTTGGACAATAAAATTACTATGATGCTGCCATATAAAGAGCAGATTCCTGGAGAAAAATATTATTCTGGACAAAGGATTAAACTCTATCTAGATAAAGTAATAAAAACTTCAAAAGGACCTGAGCTTTTGATTTCTAGAACTCATAGAAATTTGGTTAAGAAACTTCTTGAACTTGAAATACCTGAGATTAAATCTGATTTAGTTGAAGTAAAATCAATTGCAAGAGATCCTGGAGTAAGATGTAAAGTTGCTGTTCATTCTAATGATGAAAAAATTGACCCTATTGGTTCTTGTGTTGGTCAAAAAGGTGTTCGAGTACAAAATGTGATGGATGAATTAAATGGTGAAAGGATTGATATAATTCAGTGGTCTGAGAACATGGAAGAATATATCGAAACAGCTTTAGCACCTGCAAAAACTTCTGTAATTAAACTAGAGGAGAAAGACCGTAGGGCAAAGGTTTATGTTCAGCCGGACCAAAGACCATTAGCTATTGGGAAACAGGGGCAAAATGTGAGACTTGCTTCAATTTTAACTGGTTGGGAGATTGATATTCTTGATATCAGTGAATATGAAGGATCTCCGACTATAGCTAAGAAAAAAGTTGAAGATAAAACCTTAACTATTGAAAACCTTGGCTTGGATGAGGAAATAAGCTCTAAATTAACAGAAGCAAACCTTACACTTATTGAGCAATTGAAAGGGCTTTCAGCTAAGGACTTTTCTGAAATAGAAGGAATTGATGAAGAAGCAGCTGAAAAAATTGTTGAGGCAATGAATAAACTTAAATAGTTAGGTTTAAATAGTTCGTATTTTGTGGTATACTTTAGGGATATTTTCAACTTAAAGTATGACAGAAGATTCAGGACTACATTCGCAACAAGGTCAATCTACGGTACAAGGCAGTACTCCTAGTAGCGATTCAAGTCGTAACGGTAATAATAGTACTACTGGTGATTCTGTAAATAACAATATAGAGGCAGGTCAGTGGCTTGAGCAAAAAATGAATTCTGTAAATCAGGATAGTAATAGTTCTGAAAACCTAACGGAAGTTAATAGAGAATTAGAAGAAAAAGCTGTATTAAGGCGTTCTAAAGATTTACAAATTCCCTATGTGAATATTGGGAAAACTCCGCTTAACTTAGATTATCTAAAAACTCTGACTGTAGATGAGGCTAAAAATGGACGAGTCATCCCTTTTTTTAAGGTTGGGAATAAATTGAGAGTTGCGGTTGAAGAAATTGAAAATGAGAACACGCAAAATGTACTAGAGAAGCTGAGAAAAGAAGGATATGAAGTTGAAATCAACTTAGCGTCTCGAAAAGGGATTAATGAAGCGCTAAAGACATACGATTCTAGCGAGCAATACAAGAAGATTGAGAAAATTGAGTCTGTGGAAGAAAAAGCGATCAAGACCTATGAAAAAGAAATTGCAAACCTAGGTGATCTAGCCAAGAAACTTGATACAGTTCCAGCCGAGGAGGGACTCAACTTACTAAATGTTGGTGCAATGAAGACTGGTGCATCGGATGCTCATTTCGAACCTGAAGAAGGGAAAGTTGTAGTTCGATTTAGAATTGATGGAGTTCTCCATAAGGTTCTTGAAATAAAACCTTCTACCTTTAGTAAGATTGGTAACCAAATTATGTATGACAGTAAGATGAAACTGAATGTTAATTCAGTTCCACAGGATGGAAGATATACTTTTAATTTTAATGAAAACAAAATTGCTTCCAGAGTCTCCATGATTCCTACGCCTTTTGGACCTTCATTTGTTTGTAGATTTTTAGTTAGTGGAAAGAGAAATTTAACCTTTGAAGAGCTAGGATTCCAAAGAGAACAACTAAAAAGACTACTAAAATGTGCAAAGATTTCTCAAGGTATGGTTTTGGTAACTGGACCTACGGGTAGTGGTAAATCGACAACACTCTATTCGATTTTGGATGTAATGAATAATCATGAAAATAAGATTATTACCCTTGAGGATCCAGTTGAATATCAAATGAGTGGTGTAACTCAAAGTCAGATTGATGAGAAAAATGGCTACACTTTTTCCAGCGGCCTAAGGACGATTTTGCGTCAAGATCCTGATATAGTTATGATTGGTGAGATTCGGGATATTGAAACGGCTGAAACGGCTGCACAAGCTGCGCTTACAGGTCATGTTTTGCTTAGTACGCTGCATACAAACAGTGCAATTGAATCTATCCCCAGATTGATAAATATGGGCTTACCAGCTTTTATGGTTGCTCCGGCGTTAGATACAATTATTGCTCAAAGATTGGTTCGTAAGGTTTGTCAGAATTGTACAGAACTTGCACCAATTAGCGATTCTGAAAGACGAAAATTTGAAGAAGTTATGGGAAATTTAAAACAAATAAACCCTGGGCTTGTAATTGAAATTCCTGAGAAAATTCCAAAAGTTCATGGTTGTGAGAGTTGTAGCAATACGGGTTATAATGGAAGGATAGTTGTAGCTGAGGTTGTGGTGGTTGATAATAAAATGAAAGAGTTAATACTAAATAACTCAAGCATTGTAGATTTAATTTCTACTGCTAGAAAAGCAGGTTTAGTAACCATGAGAGAAGATGGTTTTCTAAAAGTTGCACAGGGGTTAACAACTTTAGAAGAAGTATTTAGGGCGACAAATATTTCAATGGTTTCTGATAAGGGAAAGAAGATCTAATAATTTTGGATATATCCGCCATTTTTCGAGGAAATTAAGCCTTGAATCTCTAAAATCGATAAGATTGAGAGTAATTCAGAAACTTCTATTTTTATCTTGTTTTTTAAATGATGAATACTACTTGGTACCTTTTTATTAATTGCGTTAAAAACTTTCTTTTCTTTTGGATCTAGGTTTAATTCAATTTGCATTTTTTTAAGATTTTTTGAACTTTTTTTAATATTTTCTTTTCCATTGTTAATGAATAATTTTTGCTGAGTTCTAAATAAATGTGGTTGCCGTTTTAGCACCTTAATAACATCTTTTCCGGACTTTATGGGGAAAGCAGCTCCTGTTTGGAGTAAGTTAATACAACCGATACTATTTTCCCGATCAACATCACCTGGTACAACAAATATTTCTCGTCCTTGGTCAAGTGCTAACTTGGCAGTTATTAATGTTCCAGAACGTGTTGGAGCTTCTATAACTATGGTTGCTACTGAAATTCCACTTACTATTCTATTTCTTTGTGGAAAATTAAGAGGTAATGGTGGTGATAATTCAGGATATTCAGAAATAATTAGGCCTTTTGCATGAATTTCATCGGCTAGCCTTTTATTTTGCTTAGGATAGACATAGTCAATTCCGCTTCCAAGTACAGCAATGGTTGGAATATTAAGCTCCAAAGCAGTCTTATGAGCTATTGTATCTATTCCTTTCGCGAGTCCTGACACTATACAAATATCTAGGACTGAAAGGTCTTCAATTATTTTTTCTGTGATCTCTTTTCCGTATCTTGAATTTTTTCTAGTGCCTACAATGCTTATATTTGTTTTTTGTAGCAATTCAATATTACCTCGGTAAAAAAGCTGCTGTGGTGGATTATAGATTTGTTTTAGATTACTTGGGTAGTCTTCATCATATAATCCTAAAACGCCTGATCTTTTGAACATATCTTTTTGCTAATAAATATTTACTAGATTATGAAGATCGA
>CAYNUR010000103.1:0-4966 GCA_964400435.1 uncultured Candidatus Peribacteria bacterium | reverse complement strand
GTATAAGATCTGCGTCTTCAATGGCGATTCTAGCCTGAGTCTGTACGTCTTCTTCTATGTTTTCTTGTTTGTCGTGTTCTAATCCTCCGGTATCAACGAGTAACGTTTGATAACCTTGTAGGCTAAATTTTTCGGAAACTCTATCGCGAGTTGTTCCTGCTTCATTAGCAATAATCGCGTGTCTCTTGCCGATTAGGCGGTTGAAAAGGGTTGATTTGCCCACATTGGGTCGCCCAACAATGGCGACGGTGGCTACGGGGTTCATTTAAGTAAGTTTATAACAGCGGAAATTATAGGTATTCATCTTTAGGAAAGCAAGTAAATATGCTATAATTTAAAGATGTCATTTTGAATCTTTATGCATATCAAGAAATTTTTAGTTATTTTTGGGCTGTTTATGTCGCTTGTTGCTACTGATATAGCAAGTGCTCAATCTGGAGCAGAAAGTCCGGGAATTTTACCTTATACTTCTTTGGGTGTTGATGCTTGTAATGTATTAATGGCTGAAGTTGATCAAAGCTTTGGTTTAAGTAGTGGTCAAAATGCAAGGGTTCTAGCTTTTGAAGATAGGGATGGACAATTTTCATTTAGCTCGGGTGGTGAATCATTTAACGCAACTGGTACGGATATACTTGCTTGTGGAATAAAAACTGGGAATATTAGTCTTTGGATGATTCCATTTTATATTCGTTTTATTCTTGAATTTGTTATTGGTTTAGCAGGTATTATTGCTGTTGGTGGGGTTGTTTATGGTGGTTATCTTTATTTATTTGCTGGTGTGTCTGATGATAAAGATAGAGGTAAAAAAGCTATCATGTATGGCTTAGGTGGATTTATATTAACAATGCTTGCTTTTGGTATTGTTAATATAGTAATTGCTTTAGTAAGTGGTTAGTAGTTAGGCAAATGATTTTTGCCAGTTATCCCATTTTTCTATTAAGTAGCTGAGAAGTTTTTTTTCAAAGATTTTTGCGTCAAACTTTTTAGCTTGTTCACGGATTTCTCTTGGGTTGAATTTATCTTTGTTTTCAATATATTGGGCAACGGCTTTTGCTAGATGTGTGGCTGTTTGTTCTTTAAAATGGATACCTGTTTTCCCGTCAATTATTGTATCTAAGGCTCCACCTTTTCCATAGGCAATAACTGGTCTGCCGGAAGACATTGATTCTAGTGGGGTAATTCCAAAATCTTCTAGTTGTGGAAAGATCAAGGCTTCAGCTTCTCTGTATAATTCTTTTAGTCTTTCTTCAGTTACAAAGCCTAAAAATTGGATGTTTGCGTTGGACATTTTTCTTAACTCATTTTCATAAACTCCTGTACCGACGATTTTCAAAGGTAGACCAATTTTGTTGAAAGTTTCGATAATCAGGTCAAACTTTTTGTATGGAATAAGTCTTCCTACAGCTAAAAAATACCCTTTGGTTTTTTTAGCAATTTTGAATTCTCTGTTGTCTATCATTGGGTGTAGTAGTGAAGCTGGTCTCCTATAGTACTTTTCAATTCTTTTTTTTGTCGTTGTTGAATTTGCAATGAAGTAATCTACTCTATCTGCTGATACTTTGTCCCACATTCTTAGTTTGTGTATTTTCTTTTTTCCAATTTTTTTAATGATTGAATTCATTTTGTATTCTCTGAAGTATGTATGCCAGTCGTCCCAGGCATATCTCATTGGAGAATGACAGTATGAGATGTGTAGTGTTTCAGGTTTTGTTATTATACCTTTAGCGCAGCAATGTGAGCTTGAAATGACAATGTCAAAACTCGATAAGTCAAATGATTCATATGCTTGAGGCATCCAGTTTAAATAAAGTTGATGTTTCTTTTTTGCGAATGGGAAATTTTGTAAAAATGAGGTTGTTATTGCCGCATTTTCAAAACCCTTAACTTTTTTTGGATTATAAATTGAAGTGAATATTGGGGCTTCTGGGAAGATTTTGTGTAAAAAGAGGTTTACTCTTTCTGCTCCTCCTGCTGTCGTTGTCCAGTCAAAAACTAGTGCTATTTTTGCTTTTTCAAAAGTCATGAAATGAGTTATTTGATTCTCATATTAATGACTTTCTTTTGATTGATCAATCAATCTATTTATCCTATTTTGAAAGTTCCATCACCAGTGTATTGATTGAAGCTGTTATCTTCTGGAGGTTTGATTGGTGATTCAGGTGCTTTTTCTTCTTTCATTGCTTTTTCTTCTTCTAGTTTCTTTTTTTTGATTTCATCATGATCAATGAATTTTTTACCTTCTTTTTCTACCTGTTCTTTTATCATTCTTTTTACTTTGTGGAACATTTCTTTTTCCTGTAGGTGTTTTGAAAGTATGTTTTTATCGCTTGTGCTTAATTCATCTTTAGATTTAATTACTGATCCAAGGATTTTTTTATAAGTATCGCTATCACTCATTCTATCCATTGCCGTTGCTTTAAATAGTTTAACAATGTTGTTGTCAGGATCTCTTTCTAATAATCTTTCGCAAATGTGCATGACATCTACATATCTTTTATCCTTAAACCACATTGTCATTAGTTCGATGATTACCTCTTCATCTTTTTTTGCAATTGTTGATGGTCTTTTATTACTGATGTCTGTTGTAAGGATGAGTTTTCCAGCTCTTCTTTTGAGTAGGTAGTTTATGTATAGATATCCTAGAACTACGAAAAGTATTACTGGAAGAATTATATTAAACTGTAGTAAGAAATTGTATGCAGCATGTGTGACAATGGCAATTGTTAAACCTTTTAACACCATTTTTTGTTGATATGCGTGTGTTATCGGAAGATTGAAGAGTTTAGCTATAAACTTTGTGGATCTACTAATTTCTCCAATCATTTTTCTTTGTTCTGCAACATATATTGAAAATTTCCCAATTGCGTAATAGTAACCAAAGATTCCTGAGAAAATCATATGAGCACAGGCTGTAAAAACTGATCTAAAAATGTACATGCCTATTAATTCTCCTGTACTGATACTTGGCCAAAATTCGAATAGATAATATATATTTTCTGTAAAGGAAAAGCCTAATGCTGCAGCTAGGCTGTATCTAATTGTGTCGCTAATTGTTTTTAGATAAACGGTTTTTTTATCTACGCTACTGATTACATAGTGTTTTATTACTTCCTCAAGTGCACCAAAAAGCATGAACATTGCTATGTACATTGTGTTTTGGCTGGTGATGCTAGTTTCAATGAATGTAGCTAAATTAAATCTTGGGAATTTATCCCATAAGAATTGCATTCCTAGTAGTGCAGGTGCAGTAAGACATCCAAGTCCGAAAACTATTGTTATAGTTTTTTTACTTTGTTCTTTTTTGTTGAAAAGTATGAATAGCCAAACAATTACCGGTATTGCAGCGAAGATCGTTGATACCGATAATAGTGCTATTGGGTTGTCTAAAAACATTATGCACTGAGATTAAAAGTGCCCTCAGGGTTATCTGTGTTTTGATTTTGTTGTGGTGCTGCTTGTCCTTGTTGTGCAGTATTTTCTTGATTAGATTGAGGGGGGTGAACAGTTGGTTGTGTTTGTTGCGGAGCGATTGGATTCTGTTGTTCCATTGTGGGTTGAACCGTTGGTGTTGCTTGTTGTTCGGTATTTTGGCTAATTAGTGGTTCATCACTAATTAGGTTATTGTTTGTTTCTGGTTCAGTTGCAGGAGGAGTAGACTGTTGTAGTACCTGTTCTTGTTGGGAGTGAGTTGGTTGCACTGATTCTACTTGTGGGGTTTGTGTTGGTTCGATGTTTGCTTGTACTTGTGGCGATTGTTCAGCAGTTTGTTGTGGTTGTTGAATTGTTTGCTGAGTGAGTTCTTGATTTACAGGCGCTGGTGGTTGTGTTTGTTCTATAGGTTGTACCTGTGGATTAACACCTGGTGTAGGTTGTATTGCTTCTGGTTGAATTACTTGAGCATCTTGTGGTTGCGCTGCATTTTGTTGTTGGATTTGTGCAACTGACTCATTTGAATTACTTAAGTCAGGAGCGGTTGCTGTTCCCCCACTAATTTCTTGTTTTGCTAATTCAATGCTGTCGAATATTTGTACTAATTGTGTTAGTCCCACAACTTGCAGTATATCTTGAATATTGGGTTTCGCTTTAGCTAATGCGACTTTTCCGCCATTTTCAGTGATTTTACCGTAAAGATCGGTTAAGTAACCGATTGATTTACTGTTCATGTATTCAAGTTCCTCTAAATCAAATATTAAGTCGAGATTTTTTGGAGTTTCTTCTAGTAATTTGTATACATCCTGAATTTTTTGATCAACGTTGCTTTCATCAAGTTGTCCTGAAATTTTAACTATTTTTAAAGTTCGTCCAGCTATTGAGCTCTGTCCATCTGTTGTTGTAATTGTTACTTCTGTCATAGGATGTTTTAATTAAGTGCTAATGTCGAGATTTGTGACTCGTCATTTGTTTTTTGTCTTGGGTTTTTCAAGAATTTTTTAATTGCAATTTTTAATCCTCCTTCTGGTCTATCTGTAAACGTTAGTTCATCACTCCACTCCCCTACTATCTTTACAAGTCCTCTTCCTCTAATTCCTGAAAAAACATATCCGGGTGCTTTTCTTTCATCAAATAGTTTTTGTAATTCTTGTGCGTTTACTTGGTTTTTCCCAGTTCCCGTGTCTTCCACGCTTATCTCTAAGTAATCATCTTTTTTGTGTATAAATGTTACTCTAATATCACTTCCAGGTGCAGATCCGTACTCAATTGCGTTATTACAGAGTTCATCAATCACTGATTGGAATCTAAACGCCCATTTTTCAGGGAAGTTTGTGGTGTTTTTTACCATGTTTAGAGTGAAATCACGTATTCCAGACATAAAGTATGCGTCTGTTGGTAGTGTGATTGTAATTTTTGTTTTTTTGTTTTCTTGGTTTTGATCCATCTTTTAAATTAAAACCTCACAATATTATAGCAATAAATACTGTCGAGGTCAATTAAACGTACTCATTGTTTATTTTGATATTTTCTGGAT
>CAYNUR010000102.1:0-5020 GCA_964400435.1 uncultured Candidatus Peribacteria bacterium | reverse complement strand
TCCGGAAATACTATCGATGCTAAAAGAATTAAGAGATATTTATTCTGGCCCAGCTGCTAAAAAAGTTTTGGAAAATCGGCTAGCTAAAATTCAAGAGAAAAATGCAGCTTTGAGAGTTGTAAAAGAAGAGGTCGATAAGAATACTTCTGCTTCTTTCTTGGAAGAACTGGCTCCAATTGTTAAAGATTTTAGAAATATTCGAACAGTTGAAGAATTGAAAAGCGGAATTGAATACTATACACAAAACTTATTTGCTGTACGTGATGCTATAAATGAATTAATCCTTGAGTTAGAATCAAACTGTCCATATGCGGAATTAGAGCTTAAATATTTAAATGATTTAGTTCAAAAGTTTGATGATGTTTTGCCTAATACTGATTCTATATATGATGTTGAATATGATGATCTAAAAGAGTTAGTTACTAATAACCTGCATGGGTTGATGATACGGATTGAGTCAGATCAATTTCTATCCGGTCTTGTAGATAGGGATACCATCATGAACAATACTTTGATTAAAGCATCAATTAGTAATATTAAGGGAAATGAAAAATCCTTGCGATCAAAAGATAAACTTTTTGATAGTGAATATGACCCTGGGAAGAGATTTGCGAAGGAGAAAGATTTCAAAAATAACCTTTCTGCTTTTATTGATTTTTTAAGGGGAGTACGTGATTACAGTCATGGCTTTTATCAGAAGGAAACAAATATTGATAAGGTCTTAGCAGCTGCTGAGAATGACCTATTTAATGGTGGTGAAATTGATTGGAATCAGGACTTAATCGAAAAATTTTTAAATTCGACTGTTCTATCTAAATTAGAAGAGGATCTTGAAAGGCTGTCGCATGAGGGAGATAGTTTTAAGGAAGACTTTAAGGATCTAAAAGATTATATTCAAAAACTTCGAAGTAACTCTTCAGTCCTAGAGGCTGCAACGGATTCAAGAAATGAAATTTTATCTGAAAAAGTCAGCTACTTCGAGTCTGTTTATGTACTACAAGCCTCATTGCAAAATATTTATGATGAATTACCAGCTCATGCTGTTGATGATCGGACTGCTATAACTAATTTCCTAGACGAATTTGAGGAGATTGTTGAAACTAGATTAGTCGTAGATCATAATGATTTAGAAGGTACCGTTGGCGGAATCGACCTCGAAGATATTACTGAATTGCAAAACGAGTGGATTATTCCTGTTAGCGATTATTTGGCAAAAGAATTTGCAAAAAATGTTCCACTGAGAAAAGATTTGATAAAGTCAATGTCCGACGACTTGGACCAAGCTGTTAAGAAAATTACAATCGCAAGAAGAGGACTTAATCATTCTAGTAATTCCCCGATTCTTACTCCTGTTCAAGTTGGGTCTGCGCCAATCTTTACATATGTTGATTTGGAGCCTAAGAAGTCTGAGATTGATTTTAAGACATTCAGAAGAAAGACTGATGCTATAACCGGTGACAAAAAATTAGATGAGTACATTAGTGAGACTAATGAGTCCATCAGAGATAGAGAAGATCATCTTTTAGCTAAAATAAGCGAGCATCTTCTTAAAGTTAACGATCTGGTTCGTGCAAATGATGCTGTCGGTGATAAAATATCTGAGGCTAGTAAGGCCTTGATAAAATCTTCGGGTGAACCTGTTGGTGTGAATGGTGATTTAGCTAATCTTGAACGATTTATCGGTTCTGACTATGCAGAATATGAAGAAAAAATCAGATCTGAAATTTTAGAAGCAGGCAGGATTGAAGAAAAACTAAATTCAAACTTAGAAAAAACTGGTTCCGATCCCGACTCACGTACTGGGGATGAAATTCTGAAAAAAATCTTTGAGGAAACCTTGCCTCCGATTCCTGGCGAAGTTGATATAGAAAGAAAAAAAGTTGAGGTTGAAAAGAAGAAAGAGGAGCTTGCTGAGATGGAGAAGTCTATGAATGAATTAAAGGGTGATACTAGGAATAAACTTAATGCGCGCTTTGAAAGACTGCAGAGGGCAATTCGTGAAAGTGATTTAAAGACTAAAGAATCTATAAATAACCAGATTGCGTCTGGCATAGAAGAGTTAATTTCTAATTCTGAATCCGAATCTTTGGAGAAATTAATTGAGGCTGATAAAAAACTAAAAGAAGAGACGAAGCAGATTATTGATTATTTAAGAGTAAAAGTTGATGAGTCTAAACCTAATTTAGATCTAGCAAGTGAATTTAGAACTTTTAGAACATGTTTTGAGGAAATTTCTACAGCAATTGAAAATGTTGATATTGATTCTGCAGCAAGTGAGGTTGTGGATTTCAAAAATTTGTATGACAACGAGCTTGGGGGAAAAATTGAGGATTTAGTTAACCTAGTAGATAGTCATCATGATTTATCTCAATTGAGTGATAATGATTTAACTGAGCTTATAAATGATTTATCTTCTCTTGTTGAAAAAGTTAAGGATTCTTTAGTTCGGGCAATTGATTCTTTACCTCCAGAATTTGATAAAACATATTTAGCTGAATTTGTTCGTGAAATTGAAGGAAAATATGAGACCAAGATTGGTTCATATGATGCTTATTTACAGGTTATAGCTGAAGTTGTGCACCTCGATGACCTTGACTTAATGGAGGTCTCAGTTGAAGAAATTGTGGAAGAAATAAATTTGGTTAATGAATTTATGCAGACTCAAAGTCAGGTTATTGGTGGTAATTCTTCTCCAAAATTTAGATCTCAAATTGATGGATTAAAGGCTGCGATCGGTGAATTCTACTTGGCTAGATTATTAAGAGATTCTGCTGGCGAACTTAACAATTGTATTCAAGCGGTAGATATTATTGAAGAAAAGAGAAAAATTGTTTCGGAACTTAATAAAAGCCAAACGTCTATATCTGATCAAATTAAGGATGTAGGATTAAGATTTCCAATAGATCAAGGAAAGATTGATGAAGCTAAAGACTTTATAGCTAAACTTGCGTCAGATATTTACGAGCAACTCGAAAAAACTTCAGAGTACAAAGGGATAAATGAGGCAATTAGTGAAAATCGTTCAGAAATTGTAAGAATGAGAAAGCGGTTAACATTCTTGAAGAGAAGCCCTTCTAGAGAGTGTGTTGATGCGCGAATTGAGACCGCCTTTGAAAATGAAATAAATGAAGCGTTAGATTTAGATAATGATAGGGACAGAAATAGAGCGAGAAATAGAATCAAAAAACAGTTTTATTCAAGAGCTCGTCAATTAATTATTGATGAAAACAACGAGGAATCTGAAGAGTTAAATGAAAAGATTAAAACCCTTGAGATTGAAATTAAAAAAATGGAGGTTGTACTTGATGAATCCAGCGAGATTAGCAAAGAACTTACTCCCCTATTGAGGAATTTACACTTTTTAGTAGGTAATGGAATCGATGTTAAAAAGATCCCTGGTGATTCGGATTCAGAGTCCTTAGTTCCAGCTAAGCTGATGCGAGATCTTCGTGCATTAGATATTTCTGCGCTTAGTTTTAGGCCTGAAGAAATTCTAGAATTTGATGATCAACTTGGAAAGTCATTAAATGATGCTGGTATTGATGAAATTCAAGACCGCTTCATTAGAGAAAAAGTTAGCAAGAGGAAAGATATTGCCAGTGCAGAAGGTGCTCTCAAATTGATGGAAGCTCGTAAATCTGAGAAAAATAGTATGGATGACTTATCTTTCGCAAAAAAAATCATAAGTAAAGTTATTAAAGAAAGAAATCCGAGCTATGATGACAAGCAATGTGGACAAATTGCATCGTTAACACTTAAAAAAGACTTGCGGGATTTGGCGAGAACTGAGGATTACAAAGAGATTGCTTCAAAAGCTACCGAAAAGCTTTCAAGGATTATTGAAAATGAGGGTATTCGTGAAAAATTATTGAAGTTTGAATTTGAGGATGCTGACGGAAAAACTGTTCGTCCTTTCGCTGGTGTTGATGTAGAAAATTTGATTGGTCGTGAAAATATGCAACGAACAGCTAAACGTTTGAGTTTAGATAATGCTATTTACCTTTATTCGGCACTTAAAAACTTTAATGCTTCAAGTGCAATTGAGACCTTAATTCTAGAGGAAGAAATTAAAAAGAAAATTGCTAGTCATCCAAAATTTAAAAAGTTTAATCTTTCAGTGGATTCAGATAATTTTGGCGTTTTAAAGAAAATTAATGAAATTTTTGATTCTGAAGTTGAAATGGCTGGCAATGTAGTTAATAAATTTTATGCTCATTATGATCGTAGTAAGGTTGCCGCTGATGAATATTTTGTAGAACAATTGAATCTAGAGTATGAGACATTAAAGTTGAAGCTAGAGAGTGGAGCTATTACTGGCGATCAGTATAATTCTTTGTTAAATAAAATTGTAGAACGTGCTGAGGCTCGGGATGTCTTGGATAAGATAGATTATCAGCAGGATAGTATTGTATCTGAATTCTTCAACTCCCCTAGTGCCTTATGGATCAAGAACCTCGGGAAAAATTCAGCACTTAAATTTGGACGATTTTTGGGCTCACATAGCTTAAATGCTGCTCAAAGAACCTTCGGTACCACTATAAATCTTTCTTTAGGATTCTTAAAAAATACTGTAGCACTTGGATTTAAGAGTGCAATTGGCTCTGTCAAAACGCTTACTCAAGCCGGACTAATTACAGTAGCAAAACCATTTTTAGTGGGAGCCAATTTAATTCGACGAATCGGAGGACTTGAAGCAAAAGAACACCATGAATATTTGACTGTCAAAGGCTTAACTGAGAATGTAAAAACTAGAGTTAAAGATGGGGTAAAATCTAGTATAGAGAATGTGCGTAAAGATTTGAAATCAGGATATAAAAAGGAAAAAAAGAAGTCTAAGAAACGTAGAGTAGATTATGCTAAGAAAAGAGAAGAAAAGCTAAAGCTGGATAAAGAATCTTTGACTGAAGTAGTAAAGTCTAATGAATCTAAAATCAATGAATTATCCGAAAAGGCTAAGATTTCAAAAGTAGTTATTACAAATAAATATACTTTTGATCACAATGAATATATAGATTTACTA
>CAYNUR010000101.1:0-5049 GCA_964400435.1 uncultured Candidatus Peribacteria bacterium | reverse complement strand
CTATTGGTTTTCGCCCTAATGGTAGGTGCAATCAGCCTAGTCTCAGTAATGCCAGTTGCAGGTGCACAAGCTATTACTGGTGAAGATCTTCCAGGTGTTGTAGGTGACCTAACAGGTAACGAAACATCACTTAGAAGACTTGTACTGAGAATTGTTAACTTCTTCTTAACATTCTTAGGACTAGTTGCCGTAATCATGATTATTTACGGAGGAGTTACTTATGTAACGTCAGCAGGTAGCGACGAAGCAGTAGGTAATGCTAAAAAAATTATCATGTACGCTTTGATTGGTATCATTATCATTATCCTTTCATTCGTAATTGTAAATGCTATCCTTGGAGCGGGGACAGCAGCACCGGCCCAATAAAGGTCAACAAAAACAAAAATGCCCTAGAAAAGCTAAGCTTCCTAAAAACCCATCTCAAAAAGATGGGTTTTTTTATATGTAAAAATCAAATCTCTAAGTAGGAACCCCACCCATTTTTACGCCGCTCTTTTCGTCTTCCTTCTTAATCGTGACCATATCATTTTTAACAATGATTTTATTTTTACGAATTTCCACAATTTTATTAGCCGGAATTAGTCTAGACTTAAAGCTGATTAATCCTAAAAAAGTCTTTTGAACATAAATTTTATTTAAAATTAAGCTACTGGTTTCAATTGAGTAATCAACAACTTTGCCCAAGAAATCACCCTTTTCAGTAAAAACTTTATTCCGAATAATCTTTAGCTCATTTCTTCGAATCTCTTCTATTCTCAATATTTCCTCAGCATCAACAATTACATCACTAATAGGTACTTTCACCATAGCTCCCCACTTTAAAATATCGCTAGCAGAAATAACCTGATCATTATTAATATCAACAACTATAGCAACTAGCTTGCCACTCTCCGGGTCAAGAATCAGATCTTTTACAGAAGAAATCGGCCGAGGAATATCATCTTGTTGAATAGGAGTTCCTAAAATCTGCTTATAATATTTTTCCATAGTCAAAATTCACTTAACAATCTCAAGTTTATTATATAGAATCATCAAGCGCCAGAATAGTCTGGCTAAAATTAAATATATCGGGGCGTAGCTCAGTTGGCTAGAGTGCATGGTTTGGGACCATGAGGCCGGAGGTTCGAGTCCTCTCGCCCCGACCACCAAAAAAAGCTCATCAGAAAAGATGAAGCTCGTTTTACAATAAGGTACATAAAGATCAGGACTCGAACCGTGATTGCGAAGCAATCGGTCGGACCGAAAAATGAAATGAGCGAAGCGAATGAATATTTGAGATCTCGACTTCGGACCCGCCACAGGCGGGGAGAATGAGAGAGTGTCCTCTCGCCCCGACCACTAAAGTAAAGCACATCAGAAAAGATGAAGCTTCTTTTTTAATAAACCCATATCGAACATATCTGGAAAAAACACTAACACCAGCAATTCTTCCCCAATTCCACATTCCGTGATAAATTCATTAAAGAAATACTCATTCAATTTCACAAAAATGGAATACGAAAAACAGCAAAATCGTGCGTTGATTATTACAATTATTGTATTTGCAATAGCACTTTTCATCGCAGTCGGATTGATAACTCTTAGAAATTATTTTTTCACTAAGTTGACGACTGAAGAAAATACAACAGAAATTGAGATAGTTGGAGACGAAGAAGACCTCACTAAGGTGATTTTTACTGAAGAGTTAGACACTTTTTCCGACCTAGATAGTGATAGAAATTGGATAAAAGTAAGAATTTGGAGAAAAATTGGTAACAACGAACCAGAAGTAATTCTTGATCAAATCGGACAAAAAGACGAGTACCCACTTAACTATCAAATTTCTCCTGACAATTCGAGACTATTTATAAATTTAGAATCAAAAGTAGTTTCATTAGATCTTGAAACTTTAGAGCTAGAAGATGTCTTTGTTGCTGAAGATAAAGTCCAAAACACTCTATTCAATGAATCAGGAGACAAATTTATTATTTGGGAACAAGATTTTCCAGAAAGCCCAGATTACAAAGTGCACGAATACGATTTAGCTGATAAGTCACTAAATGAATTAGCCTCAGGGACGAATCAAGAAAATAATTACCTTTTTCCAGCATATTTAAGAAATGATGATATTCTTTTACTTTGGGAAGGATATGAAAGCGTTAGACCCTTCTATATGGATTTAAACGAGTCAGAAGTAAAATCACCAAATATTACACCAGGTTTATCAAACAAATATAGTTCTACAGGAAAATATTTAGCAACTTCTACTGAAGCAATTGATGATATTTGTAATGAAGTCTACGGAGTTTCACCATCAACCTACGAAGTTTATGACGCAATTTCTGGAGAAAAAAGAAGCGATTTTGGACAAAGTGAAAAAGTAAATCAACTATTAGCTTTCTCTAAAGATGACTCGGAAGTCCTCTATCAAACATATACAATCCCTCAAAGTTATGATGAATGCGGATCACTCGAAAAAGAATATTATCTAGAAAATATTGAATCTGATTCAGAGCCTCAATCTATAGAAAATCATGAAGAAGTTTTAGCTGAATGGAATGAAAATTACACAGATTATTTCTACGATTATGAAAATCAGCCACCAATGCTTATGATTGATGGAAAACCATTCTTAAGTTTAGAAAAGTTCCAGATAGCAGCAATTTACGAATAGCTAGCGAAATGGACCTTTTGATTCATAAAAATGTGCTTCTGCCTCTGATTGATAGAAGTACTTCTTTATATCTTGTCCGAGTAAAATAACTAAAACAACCACAGAAAATATCGAAATGGAGGTAAATAAATGAAGAATTAAAAATATTATAGAAAGTCTCCAGCTTCCAACAGATGGGTTCTCTATCGCATACAAAGAAACTAATGAAGAGACAGTAGTTATTAAACTTATGAATACCAAACCTACTGTAACAATTTGAGTCGGGATAAAGAAAATTTCCACAAAATCATAAATAAATACTGGTCCAGTCCCGAGAAAAATAAAATAAGCAATTACTCCAGCAGTAACTCCACCTATCAATTGGAGAATCATTAGTACTTTTGCAATTTTTAAACTTTGCGGTTTTTGAATATCCATATCAAAAATCTATCATTTCCCAGTCTAAATATCATCCTAATATTTCTTCCAAAAACTCTTCTACACCACTCTGTCCTTTTTCATCGAGCAGATTAATCACTTTACTACCAATGACTACAATATCAGCTAATGAACTAACATATTCAGCCTGTTCTTTATCAGAAATCCCAAAACCGACCGCAAGAGGAACCTTAATAAATTTCTTAACTCTAATCAAATATTCCTCTAATTTCTCATTTAATTCGCTCTGAGCACCAGTTGTCCCAAATCGAGAAACGCAATAAACAAAACCTTCAGCCACTTCACTAATTTTCTTTAGTCTTTCATCAGTACTAATTGGAGAAACTACTTGTATAGCTTTTAAATCATATTTTTTACAGATTTCCAGGTAGTGATCATATTCTTCTTCATCAAGAGGAATATCAGGAACAATCAAACCATAGCACCCAATTTCCTTAGCTTTCTTACAAAATTCTTCCAATCCATATGCAAACAAAACATTAAAATAGCTCATAAATAAGATAGGAATATTACTTTGACTAGTCAGTTTTTTCATCAATTCAAAACAGTCTTCAGTATCAGTTCCCGAATCCAGCGACATTTGATTTGCAGCCATAATCGTTTTTCCATCTGCTACCGGATCGGAAAATGGAATTT
The DNA here is from genome assembly GCA_964400435.1 of uncultured Candidatus Peribacteria bacterium. GTDB lineage: Bacteria > Patescibacteriota > Gracilibacteria > UBA1369 > LOWO2-01-FULL-3 > CAYNUR01. The sequence goes on along the minus strand of CAYNUR010000101.1, from coordinate 1,322 downwards.
GAATTTCCATAAATGAAACACCTTTATCAATCATTAAGTTAGCAACTTCTTCACAAGTTTTCATATCTGGGTATCCGGCAACAATATGAGTCATCAATTTCATTTTCAATTTATTAAGAATTATTTCCTTCGATTACATTCTTCAAGTAGTCATTAAAATTCTCTTTGTCGAAATATTGGCTAACAATAAACAAATCCTTGTCTCCACGCCCCGAGCAATTCACAATAATTATTTTATCTTTTGAAAGGGTTGGAGCTAATTTAAAAGCCTCTACAAGTGCATGTGATGATTCCATTGCAGCTAATATTCCTTCACTTTTTGCAAGTCGCTCATAAGCTTCCATAACTTCCTCGTCTAATGCATAGGCTTCCTTCATTCTTCCAATATCTTTCAAATAAGCCAATTGTGGCCCCACACCAGAGTAATCCAGACCAGCAGAAACTGAATGAGTTTCTTTAATCTGACCAAATTTATTTTGTAAAAAATAGGATTTAAAACCTTCTACAACACCTTTTTTTCCAGATTGAAATCTAGCAGCATGTTCACATTTCTTTTCGTTTTCACTGATACCTTTACCACCAGCTTCAACACCAATCATTTTCACATTTTCATCATCTAGAAACTCATGAAAAAGGCCCATTGCATTGCTTCCTCCACCAACACAAGCAATCAAATAGTCAGGACTAACATCATGTTCAGCAATTTGCTTACGAATTTCCTGCCCAACAATTGACTGAAAATAAGTATTCATGGCAGGATAAGGATGCGGACCACAAACAGTCCCTAATAAATAATGAGTATCCTCAGGATTTGCAATCAAGTCCCTTAAAGCCTCATTAATCGCATCTCGCAAAATTTGACCACCATGTTCAACAGGAACAACCTTTGCTCCCATTCTTTCCATCCAAAAAACATTTGGACGTTGTCGAGCGTAGTCTTTGGCACCCATGTAAACTGTGCATTCCAAACCAAACTTTGCACAAACAGTCGCACTTGCTAAACCATGCTGCCCTGCACCAGTTTCAGCAATTACACGTTTTTTTCCTAATCTTTTTGCTAACAACGCTTGTCCCAAACAATGATTCATTTTATGTGCTCCAGTATGGTTCAATCCCTCATTTTTAAGGAAAATCCTAGCTCCGCCTAATTCTTCTGACAAATTCTTACAATAGTACAAAGGAGTCGGTCTCCCAGCATAGTTCGAGTATAAATCCTTCAAATCATTCAAGAATTCTTCATCCTCAATTGCTTCATAAAAAGCCTTTTTCAAATCTTCCATAATAGGAATCAACATTTCAGGAATATATCTCCCACCAAATTC
>CAYNUR010000100.1:0-5100 GCA_964400435.1 uncultured Candidatus Peribacteria bacterium | reverse complement strand
AATAAAAAATAAATATGCTTTCAATCATTTTCACAGGAATAGTTTTCTTTTTAATTTTTTCACTATTGGTTTTAATCCATGAATTTGGTCATTTTATTATGGCCAAAAGGGCAGGTATTAAAGTTGAGGAATTTGGTTTTGGTTTACCACCAAGACTTTGGGGAAAGAAAAAAGGTGAGACTATTTATTCAATAAATTGGATACCTTTTGGAGGCTTTGTGAGGATGCTTGGTGAGGATTCTTTGGATCCGAAAATGGAAAAGAAGAAAAGAAGTTTTGCAGCGCAACCAATGCGTGCAAGAGTTAAAGTAATTGTTGCCGGTGTTGTGATGAACTTTCTTTTAGCATGGTTTCTGTTGTTTATTGGGTTTTCAGTTGGAATGGAGCCGCTTTTGGGGCCGGATGATGTTTTGACTGCAGTAAATGAAGAACAGGTTGTTTTAAATGAAGGAGTAGTTATTAATTCAGTTTTAGAGGATAGCTTTGCTGATGAATTAGGATTTGAAGATGATGATGCAATTGTTGCAATTGATGATAGAAAGGTAACAATTGAGGCCTTTAATGAAATTTTAGAAAATCCTGATCACGTTTATGATGTAAGAAGAGGTGATAGAGTTCTTAGCTTTCAGCCAACTGAAGAACTGTTGGAAAAATATGACGTGGAGGATGGTTTTGGTTTGGCTTTGAATAATTTTGCATATATTCCAAGAGTTCAATTTTTTGAAGTTGAGCCAGGAAGTGTTGCCTATGATTATGGCTTGCGGTCTGGTGATGTGATATTGGAAGTTAATGATGTTGAAATTTTTTCGGTTCCAGAATATGAGGAAAACGTTCGTGGGCTTTCAGAAATTACTTATGAAGTCTATAGAGATGGTATAACTGAAGAGGTTTTGGTTGAATTGGAAGGTAGAAAAGTTATTGTTTCACGAGTTCTACCTGGAACTCCAGCTGAGGAAATTGGTTTACTTGATGGTGATGTGATTGTTTCAGTAAATGGAAATGTAATTAATGATAGTGAGGAATTAATTCAATATGTTGAAGAAGAGGGAGATCAGCCTTTGGCGTATGTTATTGATAGGGATGGAAGTAGGTTGTTTTATGAGATTTTACCCGAAGAAGGTAAGATTGGTGTTCTGCTTTCTGAGTTGATGATTTATGGTAATGATCAAGCTTTAAGTGTGTATAATGTTGATTTAGTTTCTTCTGTTATGGAGATAAAGGATGAGAAATATCCTGTTTACATTGCTCCAATTGTTGCGTTAGAAGAAACTTGGAGAATGTCGAAGTTAACTGCGATTATGTTTGGGGATTTTGTGAAGAGCTTAGTGACAAGTGGAGAAGTTCCTGAATCCGTAGCTGGGCCTGTAGGGATTGCTCAAATGACTCATGGTTTTGTGCAAGAAGGTTTTATTCCTGTTTTGAGATTTATTGCAGTCTTGTCTTTGAGTTTGGCTGTGATAAATATTTTACCGTTTCCAGCGTTGGATGGCGGGCGTTTATTGTTTATAATTATTGAATTTATTCTTGGAAGAAAAGTAAATCAAAAATGGGAAAGTGTAATTCATATGATTGGATATGTTTTAATTCTACTTTTGATTGTTGCTGTTACCTATAGCGATATAGTTCGGATTTTTGTCTCTAAGTAGAATGCTTCTACAACAGTGATGTGACTTAAAGACTGGCTTTGCGGAGCTGGTCTTTTTTCTTCTTGCGGGTTTTGTCAAATTTGTACTTTAGGAGCATTGTGTCAGTTGGTAAATTATTTTTTAATGATAATTTTCTTCCAAATGTCGTGGTGAGTCTACTCTTACCCGCAAATTGTGGTGGTTGGTTATGTGGCATTGATTAGCCTTGTTAGTGAAGTGGAAAAAATTTAGTATGTCTTCACGGGCAAAATTTGGCACAAAATATTGGGGGAAACTTAAGGGTATTTTCTAACACAAAAGTTTCTATGAATTTTAAAGATCTCTGGGTATCTGTTTTAAAAAGATTGCAGCCTACTATTAAGAAGGCGAACTTTAACACATGGTTCCAAAACACAGCTGTAATTAAAAATGAAGAGGGGGTCTTAACTGTTGGTGTTCCAACATCATTTGCTAAGGATTGGATTAAAAGTAAATACCTTGTAAAAGTACTTCAAGCTGCTCAAGAGATTGATTCTAAAGTAAAAGAAATTGAGATTGAAGTGGTTTCACGACTAAGTGAAAAAGATGCTACTGAAAGTGTTGATTTATCTAAATTTGAAGGGAATTCAAAAAAGAAAGTTAGAAAAATTCGAAATGAAAATGAGGTTACTGTTTCTAAAAGAGGTTCATTTTCAAATGTTACTAGTCAAAGACTTAACGACAGATATTCTCTATCAAATTATGTAGTTGGTTTAGATAACCGTCTACCTCATGCTGCTTCTACAGCTGTATCTAAAATGCCAGGAGGAATTTATAATCCTTTGTATATTTATGGTGAAGTTGGTTTAGGAAAAACTCATTTATTACAAGCAATTGGAAATGAAACTTTGAGTAACTTTCCAGATTTGGTTGTAAAATATATTACTGCTGAGAAATTTGTAACGGATGTAGTTGAAGCAATTGGAAAGAGGCATATGCAAAAGTTTAAAGATCAATATAGAAATGTAGATGTTTTATTGATTGACGATATTCAGTTCTTTGCTAGAAAGAACTCTTCACAGCAAGAATTCTTTCATACATTCAATGCACTTTATGATAAAAATAAACAGATAGTATTAACAAGTGATAGACCTCCGTCAGAACTACAAGATATTGATGAAAGATTAATGAGTAGATTTGGAATGGGAATGGTTGTTGAGTTGATGTTCCCAGATTTTGAAACTCGAGTAGCTATTCTTCAACAAAAATGCCAAGAGTTTGAAGTTTTAATTGATCCTTCTGTAATCGAATTTATTGCAAATAATGTTCATAATAATGTGAGGGAGCTTGAAGGTGTTTTGAGGCAAGCAGTTGCTGAAGCTGAGCTGGAAGATAAAGTTCCAACAATCCATTCTGTTGCGAGAATTATTAAGAGACTTAATAAAGCTCAAAAAATTATTGGTTACGATATTGAGGCTAAAAGAAATGGATTTATTGCTAAAACGATTGATGACGTGATGGACATTGTTTCAAATTATTACGAAGTGACAGTTGATGATTTGAAAGGAAAAGGTAGAAAAAAAGAAATTATGATTCCTCGACAGGTTTGTATGTATATCATCAAAAATGAACTTGGACATTCGTATGAAAAAATTGGTGATGACTTTGGTGGGAGAAATCATACAACTGTGATGCATGCTTGTAATAAATTGTCTAAAAAGGTTAAGAGTGATTTGAGATTGGTTCGCGATATTAACGCAATAAAGCGCGAAATGGGCATGTAAAATTACAGAAAGTAGCATTCTGCTGCGTCACGCTGCGTCGTCGCTCAATCGCTGCACTTTTTGTGCAGCTCAATCGTTTACTCCTTGGTTCCTTGCATAATACTACTTTCTGTAATTTTAGGTTTTTGGAGATTTTCTTTTAGTTTGTTCGTTTTTTTTCTTTTTTTATTGCTGGGTCTGATAAAAATGTTTTAATATTCGACTTTTTCCTTTATTATAGCGACTAGCTTTTAAATAAATAATTAGCCTATGCCGAGGAGGAGATCTCATTATAGTTCTAGAAGAAGACGGAGAAGACGGTCATCTGGTTTTTCAGATTTTATAATGCCTTTCCTTATTATTATTGCGATTGTTGTTGTGATTATTTTGGGAATTCGTTTATGGAAAATAATTTTCGGTGCCGAAGACGTTAGTGCTGGTTATTTGTATATGATTGAAGGAGATGCTGAAATTAAGACTTGGGGAACTGAAGACTTCTTTAACATCAGTGCTGACAAATTAAAGATTCAACAAGGAGATGAAATACATATGGGGACTTCTGGAAAAGCAATTATTGAATTTTTTGATGGAACAATAATGCGTGCTGATAATAACTCGGCCTTTATTATTGATGAGGCTGCACCAGATGGTGAGGTTTCAAATATTAATTTGCTACTTGTCGATGGGAGTTTATGGTTCAATAAGGTTTATCGTGACACTTCTGATACTCAAGTAAGAGTGACTTTAGATAATGTTATTGTTAGTTCAGTTGGTGTAAATATTTTTGATGTTCAAAATAGATTTAATGAATCAGTACATGTTGTGAATGGTGAGGATGTAATTATTAGTGTAATGAGTGAAGATGATGATAAAGAAGTGGATAATTTTGAATTAGGAGTAGGGCAAGAGGTGGAATTTACTCAAGATGTGCTAGAAAGATATTGGCAGTTTGAAAGTCCGAATGCTGTAGTTGCTTTATCAGACGGGTTTAAATCTTCAGAGTGGTATTCTTGGAATATAAAAGAGGATCGTTCACCAACAGAATTTGATGAAGAAGGAACAGTTTCTGTTGATGAAGGAGTAGAAATGCCTGAAGAGGAAGAAGCTATTGATGAAGAAACTCAAGATGAAGAAAATGAAAATGATGAAGAGGACGATAATGATGAAGAATTAGAGGAGGAGTTGGATGAAGAAGAGGAAGAAGAAGTTGATGAAGAAGAGGATGAGTCTGAAGTTTCAGGTCAGCTATCTAAACCAACAATTTCTTCTGTTGCAGGTAGAACTTCAACGAATGAGAATGGTTACTATGTTGTAACTTCGAAATTAGCAACTTTAACTGGTAGCGTTTCTGGTGCTTCGTCTGTTGTTGTAAATGGTTATACTTTACAAGAGTTTTCTCCAGGTTCTGGAACTTGGTCATATTATGCAAATGCTGATTACAATTTGATGACGCCAGGAGAAAATACTTATGAAGTTTATGCGGTTGCTGAAGATGGGACTAAGTCAGAAACGTTAAGAGTAAATGTTTATTATGATCCACCACCAGAGCCGGAACCAACTTCGGAACCAGAACCAGAACCAGAACCTGTCGAAGGTAATACAGATGAAGATTCAGAAGGTCATAGTGTGGGGGTAACAATCGGTGATGAAGAAGGAGAGGCAGCTCCTTTTGAGGAGGAGCCTGAAAATGTTGATGGATCAAATGAGAACTTTGAAGATAGTATATTTAATAC
>CAYNUR010000099.1:0-5120 GCA_964400435.1 uncultured Candidatus Peribacteria bacterium | reverse complement strand
AATTACAGGAGCCAGCTCAGGAATCGGAAAAGAATCAGCATTCGAATTGGCAAAAGCAGGTAGAAATTTAATCCTGGTTGCAAGAAGAATTGAAAAATTAGAAGAAGTTAAACTGGAAATAGAAAAAGAGTTCAAAGTCGAAGTAGAAATTTATCAATTAGATTTGAGTAAAATAGAAGACATAGAAAAATTCTTTGAAAGAATTTCTGATAAATCCATAGATTTATTAATTAATAATGCCGGATTAGCTCTAGGAAAGTCATCCTTTGAAGAATACGCTTGGCAAGATTTTGAACAAATGATCGACATAAATATAAAAGCTTTCACTAGAGTCGCACAGTTATCCATTCCATTTTTAAAGAAAACTGCAGGACACATTGTTAATGTCAGTTCTATTGCAGGAATCGAAGCTTACGAAGGCGGCTCAGTTTATTGCGGCTCAAAAGCCTTTGTAAAAATGATAAGCAAAGCTCTAAGAATTGATCTTCATGGAACAGGAGTAAGAGTAACCGATATCGCACCGGGAGCTGTAGATACAGAATTTTCTACGATTAGGTTTAAAGGTGATAAGGAAGTTGCAGATTCAGTTTACAAAGGCTACACACCACTTTATGCCAAAGATATTGCTGAAACAATTGCCTTTGCAGTTTCTAGACCAAAAAGTGTGAATCTTGAATACATCTTAATAATGCCAACAGCACAGGCAAGCGCAACAAGAGTTCACAAAACTTAATTATTCATTTCTTCCTAAAATTCCAATAGCTTGCTACTTTAAAGTTAAGCTTTAAATCTCAATATCCTATGAAAAAAATTATCCCAATAGTGATTATTTCCTCAATATTGAGTTCAACAATCACACTTGCAGCAACTAAAATTTTTTTTGATGTCCCTGCAAATTCTTGGTACAGCGATTCAGTTTATTCATTAGCAGAAAAAGGAATAATTGAAGGTTATGCCGATGGAACATATAAACCTGAAAATTTTGTAAATAGGGCAGAACTTGCAGTCATGCTGAACAGATTAATCGATTATTTAGAATCAGATGAGTCTACTATTTTGCTAAATGCAAAACTTAAATGCCTTGAACTGAATGGTGATTACTCTTTAGTTTTTAACGAAAACACTGGTTTCAGAGAGGTTTCATGTAACTTTGGGAATTCAGAGTGTAGCCAAAACGAACTTGTTTCCTCAGAATGTTGGGCTGAATCAAATCCTGACTATCAATTAGCAAGTAAAAAATGCATTAAGCTAGGAGGAGAGCCATATTTTGGATTTAGCAGTGTATATAATGAAGATCAGATTTTTTGTACATTTGGAAGTGAGGGACAATGCACACAAAATGGACTACTAAAAGGATTATGTTTTAAAGCTAATTAGAAATATGGATATAACAATTTTCTTTGCAAGACTCTGGGGAAGCTTCTTCCTAATATTTGGAACACTTTTTATTGTTACTAAACAATTAGGTCGAACAATTGAAATGACTGAGGATAAAGCTTTCGTTATCTCTACAGGATACATAACTTTATTAATGGGATTAGTTACAGTAATTCTCCACAACAATTGGATAAAAAGCTGGGAAATTGTTATTACAATCCTAGGTTGGACAACACTTTTGAAAGGAATTACTAAAATTGGTTTTCCTAATCATATTCATAAACAAGCACAAAGGTTTAAAAGTAAACAGTTATACAGTGCTCTATTTCTAATTATTTTAGGAGTATGGTTATTATTTATGAGTTTTAACTAAAAGAAAAATGGCAAATTTCATTTTCATAGCAACGAGTATTGATGGATTTATAGCCACAAAAAATGGTGGAATAGATTGGCTGAACGACATTCCAAATCCAACAAACAGTGACTTTGGATATTCAGATTTTATGGAGAAAATTGATGCCTTAGTTATGGGAAGAAATACCTTTGAAAAAGTTCAATCTTTTGGTGAATGGCCATACTCAAAAAAAGTTTTTGTCCTCTCCCGTTCACTAAAAACAATTCCAGAAAAGCTCAAAAATAAAGTCGAAATTATCTCTGGTGATCTAAAATCGATTGTTTCGAAACTTAATGCAAAAGGATATAAAAATCTCTACATCGATGGAGGAAAAGTCATTCAAGGATTTTTAGCAGAAAACCTTATAAATGAAATGGTCATTACTAAAGTCCCAATTCTTTTGGGCGATGGAATTCCACTATTCACTACTTTAAGTAATCCAATAAAATTCTCCAAAGTTGAAGTTAAGGAATACAACAATTATTTAGTTCAAACTAGGTACATAAAATAATTCCAATTTCAAAATGAAAAAATCAATTAAGCGTTCCAAGCTTAGAATATTTTTAGGAAGAATTTATTTCACAATAAAAAGAAAAATCTACTGGAATTTTTCATCTATAAACTTTGCAGAACGGAGAAATACCATTTTAAAAAATCAAATTTTCACTCACAAGACACCACTAAGAAGAAAACTAAAAAATGTAGATATCTGGATGCAGGAAAACAAGATAGAAAACCTCCAAATTGCCATAAAAAAATTAGACAAAATAGTAATAAAACCTGGAGAAACATTTTCTTATTGGAGAGAAATTGGTAATCCAACAAGGAAAAAAGGATATAAAAAGGGAATGATATTGCATAATGGAAAAGTAAAGTCAGGAATTGGAGGCGGCTTATGCCAGCTATCGAATCTAATTTTCTGGATTACAATTCATACGCCTCTCACCATTGTCGAAAGATGGCGACACAGCTATGATGTTTTCCCTGACGTTAAAAGAACTCAACCATTTGGAAGTGGGGCAACCTGTTCATATCCCAACATCGATTTACAAATAAAAAATCAAACAAAACAAAATTTTCAGCTAATGCTAGAAATAAATGATACACACTTAGTCGGTTCTTGGTTTTCAGATAAAGACACAAAATATAAGTACGAGATAATTGAAAAGAATCATCAAATCAAACAAGAATTATTTGGTGCTTATTCTCGCAACAATGAAATCTATAGAAAGGTAATTGACAAAGAGAACAATAAAGAAATCACTCAAGAGTTTATCACTGAAAATCATGCTTTAATGATGTACAATCCATTAATAGAATATAAACAAAAATCATGAATGCCAAAATTGCCTTAATTAGTATTATTACAAACAACTTTCAAAAGCAGCACGAATTTTATCGGGATGTTCTTGGCTTCAAAGAAAAGCTTAAATTAGAAAATTATGTAGAGTTTGAAAGTGAAGGAGTTCGTTTCGCAATTTCCACGAATGAAGTTCTAGCTGAAGCAACTGGACAAAAAAGTTATACAGAAAAGAAGTCAGGTCACAGTTTCGAACTAGCCTTTCCAGCTGGATCATCAGAAGAAGTAGATAAAATTTATCAAGAACTCATTAGCAAAGGTGCAAAAGAAATAAAACCACCAGAAAATATGCCATGGCAACAAAGAACAGCTTTTTTTGCTGATCCTGATGGCAATATTCATGAAATCTTCGCTGATCTTTAGAAAATTTAACTTAAATTAATGCCTTTAAGCTCAACAGAAAATCCTAAAAATAATCATTCCTATCCACCAACTTTTAGTCTTGAAAGAGATAATAATCTTGAAGACTTAAGAAACCAAATTATCATTGCTTCAGAACAAATACTCCAAAAACTAAAAGCCCAAATAACTATTTCATCAGAAGGACAATCTTATGGGGGAAATTATCACACCTTCATTCCTGACTATAATCCTTCAGCAATAGTTTTAAAGCCAAGCAAAGAAATCCTGAATGCTCTGAATATAATAAATTGCGAAATAATTTTCCAAGAAAACCAATTTCCCATCTTAGTGGTAAACAATGATTATTATTCTAGTCCTGGTTCCGAATGTGAAGATGGAATGCTGATTATTAAAGATATTTTTGATAGAATCTCTACATAATTAACACATTCAAATGGGAATATTGATCGTAATCATCGTTGGAGTAATTTGCTCTTACCTATTTTTTGTAGGTATCCGTGAAAGAAGATCAATTATACTGGCCATAGCAGTACTTTTAGTTGCAATAACATCCATAACTGCATTTTGGGTACACAGAGAAATAAGAGAATATGATCTAAAAGTTGAAGAATTATTATCTCAAAAGAATGATGAAAATTTTGAGAATAAAACTCCGGACTCAATAGAAGAAAATATTGAATTAATAACAGAACCAGGCGAAGCTTCTTGTACTACAGCGATCTTAAGAAATAGTGAAGGAGAGGAACTTAATTTACCTGAAGAACTTAGAGAAGTTTTCAGTTGTTTGCCTGGGGGGGTAGTTTTATCTCCAAATAGCAAATTTCTAGTATTCCCAAATGATAATGATCTAAAAATCTACCTTCCAGCAAGCGAAGAAACTCTTTCACTGCAATCTATTTCAACAAATTTAGAAGGTTTAGATTGTATTTGGAATGAAGATTCAAAAAAAATCGCCTGTGTTATTATTGATCAAAATAATGAAAAGTCTTTCACTCAGATAATTGTTCTTGAAATTAATGAGCTCGGAGAGTTAATTGCTGAAAAAGAATTTTTCCCAGATTACGAAGAAACTGTCGATTTTACTTGTGGTGCAAGTTGTTATCCAGGTAAATTTTGGTTCGAAAATGACAACGAAATCAAATATCAAGGACATAATATCATTTCACCTGACCAAATTTATTCAATAAAAATCTCTAACTAAATACAATGAAAATTCTGAAAGAATTCCGTGAGTTCGCAATCAAAGGAAATGTAATAGACATGGCTATTGGTATAGTTGTCGGTACGGCCTTTGGAAAGATAGTTTCTTCCTTTGTCAGTGACATAATTATGCCACCAGTTGGAGTTTTACTCGGGGGCGTAGATTTCTCAAATCTTAGGATAATCCTAAAAAAAGCAACAACAACAAGCGAAGCAGTTTCAATAAACTATGGAGTTTTTCTCAACACAGTTTTAGATTTCCTGATAATTTCATTTGCAATTTTCTTGGTAATCAATAAATTGAACAAAGTTAAAAAAAGAAAAGCAGAAAGTAGTTCGAAAGAAGAAAGTAAACCAAGTGAAGAAGTACAATTATTAAGAGAAATTAGAGATTCGCTAAAAAAATAATAGAAACTTATCCAAGTA
>CAYNUR010000098.1:0-5209 GCA_964400435.1 uncultured Candidatus Peribacteria bacterium | reverse complement strand
CTCGGTCTTTTTAGACTTTTTGGATTCTTTACTCTTTTTTGACTTCTTTTCTTTCGATTCTTCTTGTTTGGTAGCAGTACTTTTTTTCTTTGCAGACTTTTTCTTCTTTTTTGCTTTTTTTGACTTCTTAGTTTCTGCTTCTTCTAATGCTTCTTCTTTTAATTCTTCTTTTGATTTTTTACCAAAAATCTTACTTTCTTGTTCTTTCTGCTTTTCTTCTACAATTTTTCGGACTGCTTTTTTTCTTCTGGCTTTTTTTCCCATGTAATTTTCTAGAAATGATTGGGTCTATTTTATTAGGATTTGTTGATTATGTCACGTTCAGGATTTTTTCGATTAGAAATGGAGAATCTGTGGTTTACTAGTTAAAAAAAATGGCTTATATTTGCGATGTGCACTAATTATTCTAACCCCAAAATATGACTGCAAATGAGTTGAGAAGACGGTATATTGATTTTTTTGTAAAGAATTATGACCATGCAGAAATAAAAGGGGCCTCACTTTTACCTGATAATGATCCGACTGTTTTATTCACTACTGCGGGGATGCACCCATTAGTACCTTTTTTACTTGGAGAATCACATCCGTCAGGAAAAAGACTTGTAGATGTGCAAAAGTGCATTCGAACTGATGATATTGAAGAAGTTGGTGATGACACGCATTTAACGTTTTTTGAAATGTTAGGGAATTGGTCATTAGGTGATTATTTTAAGGAATTAGCAATTGAAATGAGTTATAAATTTTTGACTACTAGTAAAGATAATGGAGGGCTTGGTATTTCTAAAGATAGACTTTCTGTTACTTGTTTTGGAGGAGATGAAGATGCACCAAGAGACAATGAAGCAGCAGAGATTTGGGAAAAATTTGGATTTAGAAAAAAGGAAGATGGAGAAGAATTAGCTGCTGGATTGATTTATTTTTTTGATAAAAAAGAAAACTGGTGGGGACCTGCCGGGCAAACTGGACCTTGTGGGCCTGATACGGAAATGTTCTACATAACTGACAAACAAAAGTGTGATGAGTGTGATGAAAAAGGTCCATCTTGTGACTGTGGAAAATGTGTAGAAATTTGGAATGATGTGTTTATGCAGTATTTTAAAAAAGCTGATGGAAGTTATGAACCTCTAGAGCAAATGAATGTTGATACTGGAATGGGATTGGAAAGAATGTTAGCAATCATGAATGGTGTTGAATCTCCATTTGAAACTGATTTATTTAAAGAAGTGATTGAAGAAGTTAGAATGTTGGCTGGTTATGGAGAAAGTGATGAGGAAAAGGAATTACATGAGAGAGTTATTGCTGATCATTTGAGAGCTGCGACTTTTATTATGGGAGATGAATATGGTGTTGGGCCATCAAATACTGATCAAGGTTATATTTTAAGAAGATTGATTAGAAGAGCAATCAGGCATGGTAGAAAGCTGGGAATTGAGACTGACTTTGTGAGAAAGATTGCGGGTATTTATGTAAAACTTTATAAGGATTTTTATCCGATTCTTGCTGAGAAACAGGAATATATTTATGAAGAAATGGCTAAAGAAGAAGAGAATTTCAATAGAACTTTGAATAAGGGAATTACTGTTTTGAGAAAACATATGGATGAAAATTCTGACAAAAAATCTGAAGGAATCTCCGGTTTAGGTGAGAAATTTGTGTTTGAGATGTTTGCCACTTATGGTTTTCCTGTTGAAATGACTTTAGAAGAACTTTCTGCAGAAGGATGGATAAAAGATAAAGAAGACAGAGAAAAAGCGATGAAAGAATTTGAGAAACATTTTGAAGAGCATCAAAAAGTTTCTCGAGCAGGTGCTGAGCAAAAATTTTCTGGAGGATTAGCTGATCATAGTGAAGAAGTTGTAAAACTTCATACTGCCACACACTTATTACATCAAGCTTTGAGAGATGTTTTAGGTGAGCATGTTGAGCAGAAAGGTTCAAATATTACGGCAAAAAGATTGAGATTTGATTTCAATCATCCAGAGAAAGTAACTCCAGAAGAGAAAGCTGAAGTTGAAAAAATTGTTAATGAACAAATTCAAGCTGGACTGCCTATTGATTGTGAAGAAATGACTGTAGATGAAGCAAAAAAAGAAGGAGCGATTGGATTATTTGAATCAAAATATGGAGATATCGTAAAAGTTTATTTCATGGGTGAACGTGGTTCACAAAGGCCTTTCAGTGTAGAAATCTGTGGTGGTCCACATGTGAAAAACACCTCTGAATTAGGTAGATTCAAGATTAAAAAGGAGCAGAGTTCTTCAAGTGGAATTAGAAGAATAAAAGCTGTTTTAATTGATGAATAAGACTATATTAAGCCATTTCACCTTCTAAAATCCATTCTTTTGGATTGGTGATTTTTACTGGAACGATTTTTCCTACTAACTGCTTTCCACTTGTAAAATGTGTTGTTTTAAAATGTTCTGTTCTACCGACACACTTGTTGCCTTCTTGGCTTTCTACTAGAACATTTACAATTTTATTTTTGAAACTATTATGAGCTTGTGCTGAATTTTCTCTAAGTAGATCATTTAATCTGTGCCACCGTTTGTGTTTTGTTTCTGCTGGGACATTATCTTCAATGTGATTTGCTGCAAAAGTTCCTTTTCGTTCTGAATACTGAGAAATATAGGCATGTTCAAAGTTCATTTCTTTGAAGAAGTTATAAGTATTTTCGTATTCTTCATCTGTTTCGCCACAAAATCCGACAATAATATCGGTTGAAATACTAATATCCGGAATTTTTTCTCTCAATTTTTTTACAATATCCACAAACATTTCAACTGTATACCTTCTATTCATTCTTTTAAGCACTTTATTGTCTCCGGCTTGAACTGGTAAATGCAGATATGGCATCTGAGTTTTTAGATTTGCCATGACGTCTATAAGTTGATCTGTCATTTCTCTAGGATGTGGTGAGGTAAACCTTACTCTTTCCAAGCCTTTTTCGTGTAATTTATCTAATTCTTTAAGAAGATGCACAAAAGGTTCACTACCTGAATTTAAATGTGAAAATCTATTTTCTCTTTTATCAGAAACACTATGACCGTAAGTGTTTACAGTTTGGCCAATTAGCGTGATTTCTTTTACACCTTCTGAGACCAAACTCTCTGCTTCAGATAAAATTTCTTCTACAGTTCGACTTTTTTCTCTACCTCGAGAGAAAGGAACTATGCAGTATGTGCAAAATTTATCGCAACCAGTTGAAACTGGAATGAATGCTTGGGTTTTTTGAGTTGTTGAGTGGCTTGCGTTGATTTTGAAGTAATCTTCAAGTGATTCTTCTTTAATTTCTTGAATTTCGATTTCAGGCTGAACTTCACGAACTAAATTTGCAAGTTTTGGTAATTCTTCAATTCTTAAACAAATATCAACGTCTTTTGATGAGTTAAAAATTTTATCTTTTTTATCTGAAAGTCTGGAGCTAGATTTTCTTACCATACAACCAGTTACGGCGATCATGAGATTTGGGCGATGTCTTCTAAGTTTTGCAACATCTCCAAGCCGGCCATAGACTTTATCTTCGGCTTTTTGCTTAATACTGCAAGTGTTGAACATTACTAAGTCTGCTTCTTCATCTTGGTCTGTTTTCTCAAATCCAAGTGCATCTAAATATGTCTCGACACGTTCTGTGTCGGAGTAATTCATCTGGCATCCGTATGTTTCGATTTTATAACTTGGCATCTCTAAAATCCCTTAATAGTGCGGTTATGATATTGGAAGAGTTTTGGGGTTGCAAGGGGAAAATGTTTAAGGAAAATTGTGTAGTTATCACTGAACAATTTTGGGAATTCTGGTCAAAGACCATGAGCGAACAAAGTGAGTCGAATGGTATCCCCGGCAGGAATTGAACCTACATCTAAGGTTTAGGAAACCTTCGTTCTATCCATTGAACTACGGGGACATTTTATGGCTGCATTGTAACGAAAGTTTTAATTTTTCTGCAAGAGAACGTACTCCCTTGAGTCTTCAGGAAGACTTGCTCTAGAGCTGATTTTAAACTTCTTTTGCTCTTCTACGTCTCCAGCACTTAGTTCACTGAGTAGTTTTTGGTGATTTCCAGGTCCCATTGGAATAACAACTCTAGGATCAATTTCTTCGATAATTGCTACGGCTTTTTTGATATCAAGGTTTGTCCCCTCACCAGCTGCTATCATCAAAACATCCACATCTTCTATCTTCTTGATCATTTCTTTTTCTAGCTTAGTACCTAAGTTTCCAAAATGGCAGATTTTGATTTTATCAATATTGAAATAAGAAAGAATGGTATCATTTGCTGGATCTTCTCCCTCTGGAGTGTCTTTCGTTGAAGTTTGAAAAACTGTTAATGGAACGTTTTTAATTTCGTATTCACCTGGCCAATCAAAGGTTCTTACTGAACCTTCAACTTTTTTTGCATGTTCAGGATCTTGACTAGTCAAAACAAAGTCTCCTTTTAATTTTCCTGATTGATCATCTGGATCAATAACCATAGTAGTTTCATCTCCTTTAAGCGTAAAAGCGTTATTTCCGTGCCATATAATTTCCATATTCTTAATTCTGTTTATTTAATTATTTTTTTGATTTTCCTGCTGCCCAGTTATATAGAACTGCTGTGAAGTATCCTAGTAAGAATCCATCAATAAAGGCTAAAATTGGACCAATAATTAGTGCTCTCCACCATGGAGTAGCGGCATACATTGGATAGAGATCAACAAAGATGAATCTCAAAGAATTTCCATGCATATTCATGAATGAAATTTTTTCTGTAACTACTGGATAATAAGTAATAAATACTAAACAAACTGCAGCAATAATACCTAAACTGAGTCCGAGTGCTTTTGGTTGAAGTTTCATGTTTTTTGCTTATTTATTGTTGTGATGAGAATACTAGAGATTTCTTGAGTAATCAAGATAGAGATTTTGTTTATTTTATGCAGGGAAATTAAGTGTCAAAAAACTATATTAACTCTTGACTTTTTAATAGAAAAACTATATTGTCGAGAGCTGTCAATCACTTATCTCATTCTAAAAATTAAGTGACCGACTATCGGGATTGGGCTATATGCCCCGTTTCATAGACTAAATTAAGCTTAATTCCAAGAATTGTAGATGCCAAAGGTGGTTGGCAGCAAGAACTTTTACAACTTGCATTTGTGTACCATTCACCCAATGGGTTCAGGTACACAACGCAGTGGGTACTAAATCCGCTGTGTAGAATTTTTATATATAT
>CAYNUR010000097.1:0-5212 GCA_964400435.1 uncultured Candidatus Peribacteria bacterium | reverse complement strand
AATATATATAATGCTTGGTAAACGTCGATGGAAAAAAAGACTAAGAACACACGGATTCAGAAACAGATCTGCATCAGTTCTTAAGAAAAGAAGAAGAAAAGGAAGAAAAAGTCTTACTCCTAGCGCTTATGCTAAATAAATTTAATGATTTCTAAACAATCTCGAGTCACAAGACAAAGAATTCCCTATATACTAAGAAAAGGTGATTTGATCAGATCGAGATTATTTATCATTAGATTCATGGCAAATGAAGAGAGTCTTGATCGTTTTAGAACAATTGTAAGCAAAAAAATCCATTCTAAAGCTGTAGATCGAAATAAATTAAGACGACAAATTTACGAGGCAATTCGAAACAACTCTCATAAAAAAAGCCAAAAAAGTTTCGATTTCATATTTATACCAAAGAAAAATATATTAAAGAAAGGTTACCAAGAAATTGACGAAGACATTAGACTTATACTCACAAACAGAGAAAAGCTAAATTAAAAAAATGGACAAACTAAATAAAATCATCAAGAACGTTGTAGTTTTTCTAGCCATCTTCCTGACACTAAACTTCATCTTCAACACTTTCCAAAACGATGAACAGAGCGAATTCGCTGATGACAACGTTTTCTTTTTAAGTACAAAAAGTGAATACAGCAGAACAAAAACAGTAGAAATAGAAGTAATAAACACTACTGAAGATGATTTCACTATCAAAAATGATTGCCCAAGTGAACCATTAAATGTCTATAAATTTGAAAACAATGACTGGGTTCAAAAAACTTCCACGCCAGAGCTAAATTGTGAAAAAGCGCAAGACTGGACTATTCCAGCAAACGAAAAACTTATCATAAGTTACGACAACTGGAACTACGCACTCTTCTCAGACACTGGAAGATTCAAAGTAGAATTAGATACTGAAGTAAATGGAGAAGAAACCACAATTTCTTCAAATGAATTCCAAATAAATCAAGAAGGACTAATCAGCCAACTATGGAACGGAGTATTTTATAGACCTATATATAACGGTTTAATTTTTCTAACAAATATTCTTCCAGGACATCACCTTGGACTTGCAATCATTCTGCTGACTTTAATCATCAGAACAATTCTTTTGATTCCATCTCATAAATCAATGGTGCAACAAAAGAAAATTCAAGAAGTCCAACCCCGATTAGAAAAAATTAGAGAAAAATATAAAGGCGATCAACAAAAGATCGCAATGGAAACAATGGCAATCTGGAAAGAAGCAAAAGTTAATCCATTTGGTAGTTGTTTACCTTTACTGCTGCAATTCCCTTTCTTGATTGCATTGTTCTACGTAATTCAAAAAGGTTTAAATCCAGACAACGCTCACCTTCTATATACAACATACGAAAACTTCTCACTCAACGATATAAATGTTCACTTCCTCGGTTTGAACTTAACAGAAGCAAATGTTTACGTTCTACCATTAATCGTAGGTGGGCTACAATACATCCAAATAAAGCTTAGCACTGCAAATCGCAAGAAAAAAGAATCAAAGAAAAATAAAGATTCAGAAAAGAAAAACGAAATGGCAATGGCAACCAGTATGATGGCTTATATAATGCCTGTAATGATTGCTGTATTTGCAGCATCACTACCAGCTGGTGTAGGAATATATTGGGCAACTTCAACAACATTCGGTATTATCCAACAACTAATTGTAAATAACACGAATATCGGCAGTGGAAATGGAGGTGGGAAAGATTCAAAAGAACCAACAGTTAGAGTAGTATCTGCTTAATCATATTAAAATGGACATTCAAGAAACCTTGAAAGAAACATTAGAAGAAATACTTAAAAAGTTACATCTCGAGTACACAGAAATTCATATTACGGAGGAAGAAAACAACAACTTCCTAATAAATGTTAACACTGAAAACCCAAGCCATATGATTGGATATCATGGTGATAACATTCATGCAATTCAACATATTCTAAAAACACTTTGCTGGAAAAAATGTAACAGCAATATGTTTAATATACTTTTAGATGTAGACGAATATAGAAAACGACAAGAAGAAAATGTAGTCAAATTAGCACAAAAAAGAATCGAAAATATTCGCCGAAACGGACGAACTCAACATCTTCCACCAATGTCAGCATACCTTAGAAGAAAAGTACACTTACATTGTATGAACGCTGGAAATGAAGATATTGAAACTTTCAGTACAGGCGAAGGTGATCGTAGACACATTGTTATTAAATTAAAATCATAATCTTTACTCATGAGTACCTTAAATTCAAAATTTAAATGGTTACTCATTCCTATCCTTTCCCTATTTTTATTTGGGCAAACAAGTTTCGCTTTTGAAGACAATAACCCAGGAAATAAATACTATCTTCCTATTAAATATCTGGAAGAAAAAGGTATTATCCAAGGTTATGAAGATGGAACTTTCAAAGCCCACAAAAGCATCAACAGAGCAGAAGCACTAAAAATGCTACTACTTGCTAGTGGAAGATTTTCTCAAGAAGAAATAGAAGGAATCGAACTTACTGAAAGCCCATTTGCAGACGCTCCAATTGATGAATGGTATACAACCTATCTCGCATTTGCTAAAGAAGAAGGAATCATTAACGGTCATGAAGATGGCAACTACTACCCATGGAATAAAATTAATTTAGCTGAATCACTAAAAATCATTTTAGAAGCACAAACAAACATCATTTATCCAGACGTTTCTACGCCAATTTCTTTAGACGAATACTTCAACTGGAACACTCAACTTTTTAGACCAACTGAAGCCAACCACTTATTTAACGATTTACCTACAAACCAATGGCATAGTAAATACTTTGCTTTCGCTGCATCAAGAGACATGGTCAACATCTATGCTGCAAACACTGTAAATCCAACTCAAGACATGAGTAGAGGTTATCTTTCATTAATTCTTTATAGAATGTTAACTTATGGAGAAGGATATCGCTTCGGAAAAGCAACTTTCTACGGAGCTGCAGTTCAAGGAAACGGAACAGCATCGGGAGAAAGATTCGATATGTACAAACATACCGCAGCACACAGAACGTTACCTTTTGGAAGTATTGTTGAAGTAACAAATCTTGCAAACGGTGAATCAGTTAATGTAAAAATTAATGACAGAGGACCTTATGGACCTGGAAGAGTTATAGACCTTTCATCGTCAGCTTTTTCAGAAATCGCAAGCCTAGGAACAGGAGTAATAAATGTACAATACAAGGTAATATCAACACCAGAAGAATAATGACATCAATCGACCATATCAAAAAAGGGGTAAAAATAACAAAAAAAACCACTCTTAGAACTGAAGAAAGACAAACTGTAAAATCATTGCTAATAACACTAGCACTAATGATCATAACGCTTGCTGGTGCATTTCTAGGCCTAACCAGCCAAAATGCCCAAAAAGGATACGCATTGCAACAAGAGAAATTAAAGAATGAATACTTAGAAAACATGAATTCTTCAATAACTATTAAAATCAATGAATCAAAATCTTTCACCGAAATAAATAGTAAATTCGATACTACAAGAATGGAAGAACTTGATTCTGAATTAAAAACTTACGTCACAAACGAAGATAATTCGCTAGAAAAACCTGATACAGAAGAAACAAACAAGCAAGTCAATTAAAAAGACCATTTCTTAATATTGACTTTGGTCGATCAAAAAGTATACTACTCCTTGCAAATTAACAATAAGGCGCCATCGTCTAGTGGTTAGGACGCCAGGTTTTCATCCTGGAAACAGGGGTTCAATTCCCCTTGGCGCTACCATTGAAACAGAGAATAGCCATATTTCACCTCAGGCTACAAAATAATTTCAAACACGACCAATCAAAGGTCGCTTTTTGAAATTATTTCTTAATTCAGCAAAATCTGACTATTCCCTATTTCAATGGAGCTTCTAAAAACCTTCATTGGTTGATGAATCTTGGAGACCTATTCTCGTTTCTCGCTTTGCTTGAAACTCGGGAGCCAATTCTCAACGACTTAAAAAATTTTCACACCAAAACCTCATAAAACTAAATAGTAAAATTCTAAAAAATTTCAAAATCGATAAAAAATCTCAGACAAGTATTCAAGACAAAAAATCTATCTTTCCTCAGTTAATTCACCACAAAGATTCTCAGAAAAAACTTCCTTAAATTCTTGATAATTTCTGGTATTTGCCAAAGTCCACATTAATTTCGTCACAGTCGCTTCTGTTGTCATATCCATCGCAGAAATCGCACCAGCCTCAAGAGCTTTCATACCTGACTCATATGCCTCAAGATTAGTACGCCCCTTTGGTAATTGAGTTGTTACCACTACAGGAATCTCCTTGGATGACAAATCCTTAATCAAATCAATAAGATCAGTATTCAAAAAAGGTAAATTTCCTGAACCATAACCTTCCAAAACTACGCCCTCTACTCCCGTCTTTAGTTCACATTTTAAAGCATCAGTCCGAAAACCTGGAAAAAGCTTATGATAAACAACTCTATCTTCGAAATCACTCATGCAAACCAAAATCCTATCATCTTCTTTTTTCTTAGCAAAATCAAAAACCCGTGGCGGATTTCCCAACT
Source organism: uncultured Candidatus Peribacteria bacterium (assembly GCA_964400435.1). Lineage (GTDB taxonomy): Bacteria > Patescibacteriota > Gracilibacteria > UBA1369 > LOWO2-01-FULL-3 > CAYNUR01. Next base: position 653 of record CAYNUR010000097.1, on the reverse strand, counting down.
CTCCTAAATACGGATAGTTCGGAGAACGAAAAACATCAACAAAAGATTCACTATATTTCTTTGCACGACTTCCACGAATAATTCTATTTCCTGAAACCATACACACCTCAGCAATATCCAAAGCAGCTGTTATACAAGCATAAATCAAATTATTACGTCCATCATCTCCAACTTCAGAAAGTGGAATTACCGAACCAGTAAAAACAATAGGCTTATTTACATTTTTCAAAGCAAAAGAAATCGCCGAAGAAGTATAAGCCATCGAATCCGTCCCATGAGTAACAACAAAACCATCAAATTCATCATAAGAAGAACAAATCGCTTTAACAATCTCAGACCAATACTTTGGCGACATATTCGCACTATCAATATTACACACAAACTTAAAATCAATCTCCATCATCTCACTCAGCTTCGGCAAATTAACTAAAATATCACTAGGCTTCTTTGGAGGTTCAAGTGCACCAGTCAAACGATTACGGACCATTCCAATAGTTCCACCGGTAAAAAGAATGCATATCTTTGGTATTTTTTTTGTCATAGGAAATTTTTAGTTGTAAAGAGTATACTTGGAAATTGGTTGAAATTGAATTCTTAAAATCCATCCACAACCCCCTCCCTCCTCGGGGAAAATCAAAACAATTTTCTCATAC
>CAYNUR010000096.1:0-5278 GCA_964400435.1 uncultured Candidatus Peribacteria bacterium | reverse complement strand
TAACGATACTTTCATTGATCGCATCAAATTCTAGGATTACAGAATTGTAACCAGTTGAACTTGTAGGTGCGATATGTGGTTGATCAAGTGTACTTTCATCAAGAGTGATTGCTAATTGACCAGTGTCAGCTAGAGCAACGTTTCTACCTACGATAGGAGCTTCGTCTCCAGTAACTTTATCATTAACACCACCGTTGTTGATTAGAGTATCACCGTCTTCAAGATCTTCAGCGATGATTTCATCAGCGTTTAGATCTACATTCATAGCAGTAGCTTGAACTGTGCTTTGAATATCACAAGTTACGATTACTACTTCAGTTTCACTTGAACCGATTTGTAGTCCGTCTCCATCAAGTAGAGAATTGAAAGCGATTTCATTAGTTCCAGAAGAAACTTCAGCTCCTTCTTCTAACATAATGTCGTCACCGTCAACTACTTCTTGCCATAGAGTACAGTTTGCAATTTCTGCACTACAATCACCACCTGGACAACCTGTTCCATTAGCAGTGAAGTTCATTTCAGTTACAACAACATCTTCTGCAGATCCTGCTTCAAGAGAAAGTCTAATGAAAGCAACATCGTCAGTATCAGCTACTGCAGTACCGTCAGAAAGAGGTACATCAGCAACTTCTAGTCCAGCATTTTGAGCAGTAACATCGTTACCATCAATTAATGCGTTTGGATTAATGTCGTTTACAACGTCACCGTCAGCAACGTTTTCTGCATCAATACCTCTGCTATCTGTAGATGTTTCTGCAGCGTTTGGTTCAGCACCAACTGGACCTGCAAACATAACAAATTCACATTTGTCACCATCTTCAATAGCATTGTCATTGAAGTCACCTCTTACTTCCCAAGTTGAAACTGCGTTAATTTCGAAGTCTTCAAAATAGAAGTAGAAGTCATCATTGATAGAAGCGTCATTATCGATTGCATCGATAGTTTCACCTGTATCAACGTTTCTTAGTTGTAGATTCTCTACACCATCTTCTAGGTTAGCTGCATTATCGTTGTCAACGTCAGTACAGTTTAGGTAACCATACATTCTTTCAACAAAGATATCTTCACCACCTGGAGTGAATAGTACATTTGCGAATACTACATCATCAGTATCAGTAGGAGCTTCGTAAGCTGCTGGACCGTCTATTTCAACAGTTAATTCACCAGCTTCAATTTCGATACCTGTTGGATCTGGTGAGTAGTTATTAACTACGTCTACACCGTATCCGTAAGTTTCTCCAACTGCGTATAGGTCAGTATCTTCATCAAGAGAGAAGTTGATTGCATTTGACCCAACACCACCAAATACATCACATAAAACTTTGAAAGTTTTACTTTCACCGTCTTCAATTTGGTAAGGAGTGTCTAGATTAAGATTTAAGTAATCAGTAGTCATAGACTCAGCAGTAGCTAGAAGATCGTTGTTTTGATATAGTTCAAAGTTTCTTAGATCACCTGGATCAGCAGAACCACTATTTTCGATTCTGATTGATTCTAGGAATACATCTTCAGTTGAACCATTTGCATCGATTTGGAATCTAGCACAAACTTCTCCAGTTTCACCTACTTTAAGTACAGTGTCAGAGATGTTTTGTCCTTCGATAGTAACAGCACCAACAGCTACAGCAGCTACTGACATTTGGTTACCATAGATAGGGAATGCACCAGTTACACTTCCTTGTCCAGCGTCAACATCAGTACCAGTTTTGATACCAATCTTGTCTAGATTTCCAGAAGCACAATCACCAGTACAATCAGACATATTAGCTAGAACCCAAACTTCAACAGTTTGTTCTGGGTCAATAACTAATGGAGGTCTCATTGAAAGTTCAGCTTCGTTATCAGTGTTGAATGTTTTTTCAGATGTAATTCTTTCACCATCCATATAGATAGCTACATCTTCGAAATCATCTCTGCTACCAAGACCAGCTCTGTGAAGAGTAGTTCTTGCGATAACAGCTTGTTCGTCACCTGCAGTGAAGTTCAAAGCAGTATAAGGAACTAAATTAGCTTTTTGAGGAACTACAGCAGATTCTGGAGTGTTAGAAGAAAGTGAAACTTGAACGTCTCCTTCTCCTTCTGGGAAGTCACAAGCGTCTCCAATTCCGTCTCCGTCAGCATCAGCTTGGTCTTCGTTTGCAACGTCAACACAGTTGTCGTCACCGTTCATTACTCCATCACCGTCGTCGTCTTCATCTGGGTTTGGAACTGATCCACCCATATTCATAGCGTTAGCTACCATTTTAGACATTTCTGCACGGTTGATTCTGTTGTCTTTTTTATAAGTACCGTCTGGGTACCCATCAACGATGTCGATTCCGTCACAAGCTACAGTTTCAACATATGGGTATTCCCACATATCTTCTGTAACATCAGGGAAAGTTGGACCTTCTCCTGGACTAGGTAGACATTCTGGAATGTCAAACCCTTCAACGATCATTTTTGCAAATTGTCCACGAGTTACTGGATCAGCTGGACCATAGAATCCAGGTCTGTCAGCGTAACCGTTTACAATAGCGTTTGCGAATCCAGTTTCAACATATGGGAAAGACCATAGTGAAGTAGGTACATCGTTGAAAGTTGGAGTTGCAGGTAGTGGATCAACTAGATCGATACCAGCAGCTTCTACGATAACCTTAATAGATTCGTCTCTTTGTAGATTTCTTCCTGGCTCATATTGAGCTTTAGTACCATCTACTACTCCTGCATTAACTAGGTCCTCTACGTATGGGTAATACCATTCTGTAAGAGGTACATCACCGAAAGTTTGTGCACCAGCAGTCGAGGTAACTACAAAGGTAGAAAGAATTGCTACCAAAGAAAGGGAAGCAATAGCTTTGCGAAATTGTCGCATATTCTTTGTGGTTAAGGACTATTAAATAAAATAATTTGAAACAGACTAAAAAGTCTAAGTATATATATGTAAAGTTTTAATCTGGCAGAATTAAAAGTCAGATTATCAGATTAAAAGTATTTAGCTTTACATGAAGGAACTATTTCTCTTGTTCTCTATATTCCTCTTCTTTTACCTAATTGTTAAGGAGCTATTTGATATTAAGAGAGAATTCGTGAGCAAATTAAGTTTTGACTACCCAAATTCTATCAGATGAAAATTTATCAAAGCGACTATACACGGTCAATCTGTTTTGACTAATCAGAATGAATAGTTACTGAGTGTATGATATGATACTTGGGAGTCTAATTTTCAATGAATTTCTCTTTTGAAAGCGACATTTTCCTTGTCGGCTTTCGTGGGCATATAACTGAATAGTTTAAAAACTGTTTCTGAAAAGAGGGTGACATATAAACTTTATGTGGTGTTGCTCTTGGGTTTTATGGGTACTTGACTCGTGCTTTTTTGTTTTATTTCTAAGGATAACCCTTTTACACATCTACTTGCTCATATAATAAGGTTTGGACTTGTAAATCAACTTTCAAGGTCGAAAAATAACATTATTACCCGACTAGTCAACTTGCGAATATTGAATAGTTGTTGTTTGAGGATTTGCTCTTTTGATTATTTACAAATAATGGTTTATTTTATTTCTAGGTAACAAGTCCACTATGAAAGTTCTAATTATTGGAAATTCACCTTTACCAGAAGAAAATGTTAATTCAAGGCCTGCGGCAGGCTTGAGAACCTTCCAGCTTTCTTCTGCAATAGCTAAAGCTTTTCCCCATCTGGTGGCAAAGCTGATTACTATAGCTATGCCTGAATGCTATGGGGAAAAACCAATAAATGAAAATGACTCTATTCAGATAGATAATATTTTTATTGAACGAAAGAATATATCAAAAAGCGACAGAAAAATTCTAAAAAAAATAAGAACGGAAATTGATAAATTCCAACCCGATGCAATCGTTTCTGTAAATACTTTTCCATCATATTTGACTAGTCAAATAAAGCCAAACTGCGCATTTTGGGCAGATCTAAATGGATGGATCATGTCTGAGGCTCAGGCCCAAGCTTTTAAAAGCGGAGGCAATGAATATCTTGGGCATTACCTTAATATGGAAAAGTCCATCTTAAGGATTGCAGACAAATTCTCTACAGTATCTGAACACCAGAAATATGCGGTTACTGGTGAATTAGCGAGCCTAGGTAGGCTTAACAAGGAAAGCTTTGGATATCAATTCACAGAAACAATCCCAAATGGCACAGAAGAACTAGATAGTGAAACAAAGGAAATAGTAAAAACTAATATTCATCAACTAGATAAGGTCAAAAATAAGTTTAAAATCTTCTGGCTTGGTGGATACAATACCTGGGTTGACGAAGCGACACTCTTTGATGGAGTAGAATCTGCGATGAAAAAATGCAACGACTTGATTTACGTATCTACTGGCGGAAAGATCGAAGGACTAGACAATGAAACCTTTAAAAGATTTAAAGAAAAATGTGAGAAATCCAAATTTAAAGATAGATTTATCTTTTTGGGATGGGTTAAATCTAAAGAAATACCAGCTATATATAAGGAGGTAAATGTTGGACTAAATATAGATATAAACTGTTATGAAACTATTTTTGGAGCTAGGAATAGAATAAACGAGATGATGAAATTTGGATTACCAGTTATAACAACTGAGGGAAGTGAAATTGCTGATAAAGTAGAAACTTTCCAAGCTGGCTTAAAAATAAAAAATGGCTCCCCCAGTGACTTAAGAGATGCAATTCTAGAAATGCATAAAAAATGGGGAAACAATGAACTTGAAGAACTTGGTGAGAATGGCAAGAAATTCATACTTAACGAATGCAACTATAAAAAGACATGCAAACCTCTTACTGAGTGGCTAAAAAATCCTAAAAAAGCTCCAGATTGCAATGTAGAAACAAAACTAAATAAGTACTCAAACTTTGTAGCGGCTAAAAAATATTTAAAAGAGAATGGTGTAAAAAAATTCTTCATGAAGATCTGGCAAAAATTCTTTAAATAAGCTATAATTTGAAGATTAACTTAAAAAGATTTCCGTGAAAAAGGATCAAAAAATTGGACTTGTTCTTGGTGGAGGTGGAGTTAGAGCTAGTTTTCACATTGGTTTCTATGAAATACTTAAAGAAAATAACATCCCAATCTCGCATGTTGCTGGAACAAGTATGGGAGCTGTCATAGGCGGAATGATTGCAATGGGCTACGACATTAAAACTATTATAAAATACTCACATAGGCTACAGTCGCTTAAATAACTTTCCATTTTGAACTTTAAAAATTTCAATGAATGAGTATTTAAAATAGAAAGAAAATATAGCATTTTTAAAAGGCATTTTTTATAAAATAAA
>CAYNUR010000095.1:0-5342 GCA_964400435.1 uncultured Candidatus Peribacteria bacterium | reverse complement strand
TATTTTTTTACTATGCATAATTAAAGGAAATGTAATTGTTAGTCTGTCTTTTATGTCGAATTGAGTCGTTTGTGTATGTGCTACAAAATCGTGTTTATTTGAAATTTCTTCAAACTTTTTTTCATGATTTTTTGCAGGCTCTGTGTTAGGGAATATTGAGGCTGTGTGTCCATCTGGTCCGATTCCTAATATTACTAAGTCAAACCCGAATTCTGGTAGTTCTTTGGAGTATTTTTCAAGACATTCTTCTATATCTAATTTTGTGTCGAAGAAATGATATCCTTTGATTTTATCAGAGATTGGAGAAATTAAATTTTCGAAAATCATTCTTTGGTTTGAACTAGGATGATCAAGAGGGATGTATCTTTCATCTACTAGAAAAAATTCAGTTCGTTTTAGACTTAGCCTTTCATCTACGATTGCTTTGTATATTGGAACTGGGGTACTACCTCCACTAAGTGCTATTTTGGCCTCAGGATTTTCAGTAATCGTTTCTTTAATAAATTCCAATGAGTTTTGGGTGTAATCTTCTTCGTTGTTGAAATTGTTTATTTGCATTTTTTTATGTTAGTTGATTTTAGATTACATTTTTGATATTGAGTGGAGAAGAGTTGATCTATTGACTGTCACTTTTTTTGTTTTATAATTACATTAAGGTAAAAACTACCTGTTCATTGACAGGCAGCTTGCCTTTTACTTCTTTATTTTTCAGTAAGGATGCTGAAAAGAGAGGTGAAAAGGAACTGCCATATGGGAAAGGGGAGAGATATGTTCCAGGTGACGAAAACAGTTCTTAGTGTTCTTCAGATCGGACTGGCTATTGAGGTGATGAAGGCAGAATTGCCTAAGTACTACGATGAGGTCGGTGAAGTTGGGACTAGGCAGCGGCTCTTTCCAGAGTTTGGATTGGCTTTCGACGGTTTTGGCCGTGAAGAAAGTCGGGCTGTTCTGGACATTGGTCGTAAGGACCTCTCGGGACTCCTCCATGAGTCCCGCCACAATAAAGAGGTGTACAACCTCGCTGATATCGCTGGTAAGCTCGGTCGATCTTCAAGTTTCTTGGGTGTTGGAGCGGGGTATCCACCTTCAGTACGAGAACCTCTGAAACGTTTGAGGTTCTGGGACTCCGGTCTCCCGGTGAAGCCGGCAGCTGAGATGGTCTTCAATCTGCAACTCAATGCTCGAAATCTCAGTCGGGCTGGTACAGTTCATGAAGGACATCAGGTCCTGAGGTACGATTCCACACGACTGATGGGGCTTTATCAGGGCTTTGTCTCTGATGGTTCTGCCTCGCTGGCTATCTACTTTGAAGTGGGGCGTCAGAAGCAGTTGCCTGGAGGTCCGTTGAGCATTGGAGAAGTGATTCTGAGTATCCTTGAAGGATACAAAAGTCACTTTGATCATGAAGAAGACTTTGGTTTGGTTCTAGCTGCATTGTTGTCTGGGTCAAGTCCGAAATCTCAGATCATCGCTGAGATGCCTGTGGGGGATGAGAACACTGGGCCTGAGCTCAAGTGGTATCGTCCCGAGCTTTCGTCAGATGTGACGAAGCTTTTTGGTACAGTCTTGACCGGCGATCTTCGTTATTACGGTCAAAGCCACTTGCATCTTCAGAGGCCTGACATCGTGGCTCACTACCTACACCCGGAGGAGCCTGAAAAGGCCTTTGTTCGAGGCTGTCTTGCCTTTGCTCCTCATCATATCCACATGCAAAATGGTGGATAGTTGACCTTTCCCTAAACCCTGCAGTGGGGACTCGTGCACACAGTATGTTGTTCGAGGCTCTCACTGCCTTTATCTAAAGTAAAAATCTATTCTAGTTCTTCCCATTTGAAGTTGTCTATTTCTGTGAGGTCTTTTTGTGAAGATGGTCCTTTTGAACCGGTTTTGTATTTTTCCGGTTTGAGGTTTTTTCTTTTAATGAAGTTTATAATTTTGTCAGTAAGTTGCCAGGTTGCAATAATTTCTGGGAAGCTTAAGAAATGTAGTCTTCTTCTTCTGATTACATCTAGTAAGAGCAAACTGTGTTCGGGTAGGCAATCGTCTCCTTCACAGGCAATCGAGTCTGAAGTTACTACTTCTTGATGTTTTGAACTGATACCTTGTTTGTTTATTAGTGTGATGTTGATTTTTTCGTCTGGTTGTAATTCAATTATTAGTTGGTTTGGGTCTTCGTCTTTTGGTTGAAAGGCAAACTTTTTTATTTGAATAGCAACGTAAGTGTGTTTTTTGTGTAAGCTTTTTCCTGTTCTCAAATAAATTGGAGTGTTGTACCAACTTTCTCTATCAATAAAAAGTCTTAATGCTGCGAAAGTTTCTGTGTTTGAATCTTTTGGAACACCTTTTTCTTTTTTGTAGTTATCGTATTGTCCTAGGACGATATTTTTTTCTGAAGGAATAAATTCCATTGCATTCAAGATACTATATTTTTCCCGATGAAGACTTTTTGCATCATCTGTAATCGGAATGGACATAGTTACTAAGGCTAATATTTGTAATAAATGTGATTGAACCATATCTTTGATCGTTCCGACTTTGTCAAAATATCCAGCTCTTTCTTTTACCCCAATATTTTCGAATGCAGTGATTTGGATATTTGAAATCTCAGGTCCTTTCATCATTAGATTTAATAATCTATTTGAATGGCGGAGGTTTAAAATACTTTGTACTGCTGTTTTTCCTAGATAATGATCTAACAAGAAAACTTCTTCTTCATCAAAATATCTTGCGACAAAATGGAAAAGTTCTTGTGCAGATTTAGTATCTTCACCGAAAGGTTTTTCTAAAATTAATCTTAGATCATCTTTTTCATCTTTTGTCTTGCCAAGGTTCTCAATTATTGGCTTGAATGCTACTGGAGGAACTGAAAAATAGGCGATTGTGGTTAGTTTGTCTTTTCCGTTTAATGTTTTTAAAAATTCATTTTTGAACTTTTTATAATCTTCTAATTGATCATATTGACCAGAAAAATAGTGAACTTTTTTAATCAATTGATCTAAGATTTTTTCATTTAGATCTGACTTGTGTTTCTTTTCGATACTTTTTCTGAAGATTTTTTGGAATTCTTCTCGAGACATTTTTGTTCGAGAATATCCGATAATGTTGAAATCTTTTGGTAAACGCTTTTGTTCCATCAAACTGTATAATGATGGGAATATTTTTAGCTTTGCAAGGTCACCAGATGCACCAAAAATAACTAGATTGAAGGGGTCTTTTATTTTGTATGTTTTCATTTTTTTGTATAAGGTCTTATAATTATAGCAAATTGTTTAATTTAAGAGCAAATTATGGCTGGAAATTCATTTGGACAGATTTTTAAAATAACGACTTTTGGTGAATCTCATGGTGGTGCTGTAGGAGTGGTGATTGATGGTTGTCCTTCTAATATTGAGATTTCTGAAGAAGAAATTCAAATTGAATTGGATCGAAGACGTCCTGGTCAAAGTTCAGTGACTACACCTAGAAAAGAAACTGATCAGGTCCATATTTTTTCAGGTGTATTTGAAGGAAAAACAACTGGAACTCCGATTATGATGATGGCGAAAAATAAGAATGTTCGCAGTGAGGATTATCACCATTTAAAAGATCTTTATCGTCCTTCGCATGCTGATTATGTTTTTCAAGAAAAATATGGTCATAGGGATTGGAGAGGTGGAGGGAGGTCTTCTGCTAGAGAAACTTGGGCAAGAGTTGCTGCTGGTGCAATTGCTAAAAAATATTTGAAAAATAATCTGGGAATAGAGATTTTGAGTTATGTTCAGAGAGTTGGAGAATTTGAAGCTGATATTGATCAGGATTCTGTAACAATGGAAAGGATTGAATCCAATATTATCAGATGTCCAGATGAGAATGTTGCAGTCCAAATGATTGATTTTGTGGAAAAATTGAAGGAGGAAGGGGATAGTGTTGGTGGAGTGATTAAATGTTTAGTTAAAGGCGCTCCTGTTGGTTTGGGGGAACCGGTTTTCGATAAGATTCATGCGGATTTAGGTAAAGCAATGCTAAGTATAAATGCCGTGAAGGGATTTGAAATTGGTAGCGGCTTTGAAGGAACTAAATTGCGTGGGAGTCAGCATAATGATGAAATGGAAATGAAAGATGGAAAGGTGAAAATGAAGTCGAATAATGCTGGAGGGGTTTTAGGTGGATTGACTTCTGGCGAAGATATTTATTTTAAAGTTGCTTTTAAACCGGTTTCTACAATTGGGAAAAAACAGGATACTGTGACGAAAGATGGAGAAGAAGTGAAGTTAGAAGCTTCTGGTCGACATGATCCGTGTGTTTTACCTAGAGCAGTTCCAATTGTTGATGCGATGACTGCATTGGTTTTGATGGATCATTATTTGAGGAATAAAGCACAGAATTTTTAATGAAGATATATGGGAATTGGTGTGATGTTTTTTCTTTCAATTCTGACTGTTTTTGCTGGATTGATTTTGCTTTATTTTTTTATTTTAATGTTAAGAGATGTCAGATGGTGGTTTAGTTTTTTTGTTTATTTAGTGTTTTTATTTTCTTTGTCTTTTTTATTTATTTCTTTTGTTCCTGATCTTTTTATAAATAAATATGGTTACGATGATTCGATTGCAATTACTTTGTTGTTTTTATTATTAGTTTTTCTTGTTCTTTCGATTTTGGTATATATTAAGACCATAGTTTTATATAAGAGAGAAATAAAATGATTGAATTGAAACTTTTATTGCTGGGGTATTTTGTGATCTTAATCTTTTTGTGTTTAGGTTTTCATTTTTTGATGAAGTTTTTGAGAGATAAAAATTGGGCTTTTTCTTTATTAGCTTTTATTTTGTATTCAATTATTAGCTGGTATTTGTTTAGTTATTATTTTATCGATTTTGGTTGTGGGGATAAGATCTCTTTTGAAAAAGATGAAATGCCCTGTCAACTTTTAAATTCATTTGTTTTTGCTGGTTTGATATTTCAAACTTACTTTTATTATATTGGGATTTATTTTGGAGATATAGTTTTGTTTAAGAAAAAGAAATAATGGATTTAGTACTCATTCAGGTTGTGATAGAGATCTTATGGCAGTTATTGGAAGATCTAGTCTTACCAATTATTTTAATTTTTAGTTTGAGTCCTTTGTTTTTTCTTTTGAGAAGAACGAGAGATCGAAGTTGGAATGTTAATTTTTTGTTTTTATTCTTATATTTGTTTCTAGCTTTTTTGACAATTTTCTATTTAATTCCGTTGATACTTTGTAATCCAGCAGCTCCTGAGTGTGTTCCATTTTTGAGAATATTTAGTTTCTTTGTTTTTTTAATTTACTTTATTTCTTCCATAGGTTTGTTTTTTGGTGTAGTAGTCTTACACAATAAGGAAAA
>CAYNUR010000094.1:0-5469 GCA_964400435.1 uncultured Candidatus Peribacteria bacterium | reverse complement strand
GATCTTCGATTATTCATAAATTTAATTAATTATTTTTTGATTAAACTCAATATTTAAGGCCTTTCCAGTATTGTTATCAATATCAATAATTACATAATTGAATACCATTGTACCAGAAGTCTCTGGGACATGTTTTACAGGCATTTGAGTTAAGAACGAGTTAATAATAACATCTTTATTTATTCCAATAACAGAATCATATGCACCAGACATTCCTACATCTGTTAAAACTGCTGTTCCCCCTTCTAAAATCCTAAAATCAGCAGTCGGAACATGCGTATGAGTACCTACAACGGCAGACACTCGACCATCTAAATAAAACTGCATCGCATACTTTTCAGAAGTAGCTTCAGCATGAAAATCTACAAAAATTGCAGAAAGTTCCTCGGTAGAAAACTTTTCTAAAATTTCATCAACTCTCTTAAACGGACAATCATAGTCTTTCTTCATAAAAACCCTACCAAGAAGATTAATCACGAGTACTTTCTGTCCATTTTTAGACTGAATTAAACGGTATCCTTTGCCCGGAATTTCTAAATCTTTAGGATAATTTTCTGGGCGAATAACAGGAAAATCCTCTTCACCAAGTCTTTCATACCCTTTTTTCTTACCCCAAACATGGTCACCAGTTGTAAAAAAATCAACACCAGCCTCTTGCATAGTATTGATATGTTCAGGCGTAAAACCGTTTCCATGAGACAAGTTTTCAGCATTTGCAATTACTAAATCAGGTGAATGCTCAATAATTGTCTCAGGAAGAAGATTTCTTACAGTTTCTCTTCCGGCTTTAGCTACAATATCTCCAATAAACAAAATTTTCATAAAGTTTCTTAAATCTTTTTCAAAGGAGCAACACTTAAAGCCAACTTTTTAACTCCAACCCCTGAATCTTCAAAAGCAACTGTAACAACTCCTCCTTGGACTCCAACAACAATTCCTTTACCCCAAACATTGTGCTGAACTTTATCACCTGCTGCTAATTCAGTTTCAAAACCAATTTCATTTTCAAGTGGAACTGGATCACTGCCAAAATTCTCAATAGGTACATGAACTCTTCGTTTTTCACTAGCTTGAATATTCATATCTAAATACTCATCATCGATTTCGTCTAAAAATTGAGAAGGAGCATTAGATTTACTTTCTCCGTAAAGCATACGTTCACGAGCATGTAAAAGGTACAATCGATTCATTGCTCTAGTCATTGCTACATACATTAGTCTTCTTTCTTCCTCTAATTCACTTCTATCCATCAAGCTTCGATTATGTGGAAAAATTCCTTCCTCAAGCCCAGCTATGAAAACATTAGGAAACTCCAAACCTTTAGCAGAATGAACAGTCATCAAAGTTACCGCATTATCTTCACTATCAACTTGGTCAATATCAGCAATCAGACTAACTTCCTCTAAAAATATATTTAAACTCATACCAGCTTCTAAATTGTCATATTTATGAGCTACAGAAATCAATTCATTAATATTTTCTAATCTAGCTTCTCCCTCAACACTTCCATCATCAAGCATCTTTTTGTAGCCGGTCATTTCTAGAATATTCTTGATCATTCCTGAAGCAGGATATTCAGTATTTAATTTCTGTAAATCTTTAATTAACATTACAAATTTCTCAATTGTTGCTGCCTTCGCCGGTGATAAGTCTTCAATTTCATTAGCAAGAAGCATTGCATTATAAAATGAAAGATTATGTCTAGTTGCAAAATGTTGAATAATTTCCAATGTTTTTGCACCAATTTTTCTTGAAGGAGTATTAATTATTCTCAATAAACTAACTGAGTCACTTGGATTTACTATTGCCCTTAAATAAGCTAAAACATCTTTAATCTCTTTTCTTTCATAGAAACGGATACCTCCAACAATTTTATATGGTAAACCATATCTAAGGAAAACTTCTTCAAAGACACGCGATTGTGCATTCGTTCTATACAAAACAACAAAATCATTAAAATTAGGGCATTCACTACCGTGTAACAAATTCTTTATTTCTAAAGTAACAAGCTCAGCTTCACGCTTTTCATTATGTGCTACCCAGTATTTAATTTTTTCACCACCTTCACGTTCAGTCCAAAGATTCTTTTCTTTGCGTTGAACATTTTTTTCAATAATTTTATTTGAAGCATCCAAGATAATTTGAGTCGAACGATAATTCTGTTCAAGAATTATAACCTTTGCCTCAGGGTAGTCTTTTTCAAAGTCCATAATATTCTGAATTGTAGCTCCTCTCCATCCATAAATACTCTGATCTACATCTCCAATAACACATAAATTCTTATATTTTGCAGCAAGTTGACTAATCAAAACATACTGAGACTTATTTGTATCTTGATACTCATCAACAGAAATATATTTAAACTTATCTTGATACTTCTCGAGAACTTCCGGTTGTTCATCAAAAAGTTGAACAGTTTTCATAATTAAATCATCAAAATCCAAAGCATTATTTCTTTGTAAATTTGCTTGATACCTAGGATAAATTGCAGCAACCTTTTCAGAGAAAAAATCATTAGCATATTTTTGATATTCACTTGGATCAATCAATTGATTTTTTGCATTCGAAATATGACTTAAAACAGCTTTTGGATTTACTTTTTTAGGATCAAAATGCATTTCCTGCATAATTCTTTTTACTAAAATTTGCTGATCTGAATAATCATAAATGGCAAATGAGTTTTCATAGTCTAAAAGGTGAATATGTTTCCTCAAAATTCTCACACAAATAGAATGAAAAGTACCAATAGTAGGAATATCATTGCTACTTAATTTTTCTAAATCACCGGCAGATAAAATATCACCAAACCCTTCAAGTAGAGCTAAATCATCTTGGTTGGATAACAAATTAGTAATACGCTCACGCATTTCAGTTGCAGCCTTATTAGTAAAGGTTACAGCTAAAATATTCCAAGGAGAAACACCTTTTTCCTTGATCATATAGGCTATCCTATGAGTAAGCGCTCTAGTTTTCCCACTACCAGCTCCAGCCAGTACCAACATTGGACCTTCAAAATGCTTTACTGCTTCTATTTGTTTATCATTTAATCCCTCTAATAAATCCATAAAATCTATTCAATTATTGCCAAAAAACGGGTTCAAAGTATATCACCATTTACTATTTTAAAACAGTATTTTCCGGAAAAATCATGAAAATGTAATCAATATAAAAAAAGAGCTGTAAAAGTAGTACACAGCTCTTAAATAAGTTTATTAGTTTTCAGTTGTGGGATTAGGATAAATACCAAATCTTAAGTTCTCCATTTTTTGCCCAGCTGAATCAAGGAATTTTAAGCTTTCATCAAAAAAGTTAGGAATTGATTCTCGTAAATCAACAATTAATTCATCTTGTCCATCAAGGTTTAAATCCCATCTAACAATAGAATTTGTACGTGTTAAATCATTTTCCTTTACTCCATTTAGCATACTTAGGGACCTTGCCTTAGCTAAATTAACCAAACCATTTACTTCACCAATAGCTTTCGCAACTTCAAGATTGCTATATTCAATTGAATTATCGTTTAGCAATTTTAAAGTAGCATTAAGCTCAATTTCAACTCTTGCTAATTCGTCATTCAAGTCTATAACTAGTTCATTTAGATCTTCAGAACCAATTCCTCTAATCTCATTTTCAATATCCCCTAAGATTCCATAAGTTTCATCAATATTACTTTTTAACGCTTTAGAAATACTGAAAACATCGTCAATTTCTAGATCATTATTTTGAACTTCAATATTCCTTTGACCAATGAATCCTTGCCCACCAAAACTAGGAACATAAATTACACCAGCAGTTACAACAACACCCAATACAAGTGCCAACAGTAGCTGCCATAGGTTATAACCTTTCTTCTCCTCTACATGATTTTTTATCGTTTTTTTAGACATATTATTTAGTTACACTTATTACCATTGAACTTTTACAAGTGTCCCAATTTCTGCAAAGTCAAATAGGAAATCAGCATCTTGTGGAGCAAGTCTGATACATCCATGACTTACAGGAACACCTAAATGATTTAAAGCTTCAGTCCAGAATACACCACCATCATTTGCAAGACTTGGCAAAGCATGGAATCCATATCCACCAGCTCTAAACATCATAAATTTAGGCATAATATAGTGAGGAGGGGCACTTCCTATTCGCACTTCATTTTTTTCCGTAATCCTTGTTTCACCTACAGGTGTTGGAGTTCTGGCAGCACCTGAACTTACTTGGAAGCTTCTTACGACTTTACCACCAAGTTTCAAATATACTCTTTGTTCTGATAAATCAACTAAGAGCATTTTTTCAGCATTTAAATCAATATCTTTAACCGATCCAGCTACAGCAGCTAGGAACAATTTTTTTCTCAGATTTACAGGTGATTCACCATGATTACCAATAATTAACTCAGTTGAAACCAATGCATCTTCACCCTCCATCCAAGCAACACCCTCAACTACTGGTCTAAAGTATTCTTTTAAAACATCAACATGGTTTGCAGCCTTGATACTAAAAGTGAAGGAAGCAATTTTTCCTGGATCAACTCTTTCTTGATCCATTTTAATTCTTGTAGCTGATTCCCATCCAGTATCTTCTACTCCCTCAACATTAGGAGAGAAAAATACACTGCTATGATCTCTTTCGTTTTCAGTACCTAAAAACACCTTAGGTCCCTTGCAATCACTTTCTCCAGAGAACCAAGGAACATTACTTTCATTTTTTACAAAAACTTTCCCTTCAGTAACTTCTCCAGGTTCAACTCTTAGTTTTTTCCTTACAGAAATAACAATTGCATCATAATTTGTTTTATCAGGTAAGATATATGAACATGATATTTGATCATCATTAATTTCATCAAATTCTTGAGCAGAAGTAGTGGGAACAACAGAAGTCATTGCAATTCCAATAATCATCAAAAATGATAGAAACTTATTTTTTGGCATATTTTGTTTTTATTTTTATTTCTATCTATTGTACAACAAAAAGGCAGGACAGTCAATATTCTTGGTCAGCCCAATTAATTATGATCTGAGATTTATTTTAAAAGCTTTTGGAGCTCCTTCTTAAAACTCTCAATATCCTTGAATTGTCTATATACAGAAGCAAACCTAATATAGGCAACTTCGTCCAATTCCTTCAATGAATTCATAATACCTTCTCCAATCACTTTTGAATTAACTTCTTTTCCAATTTTAGCCCAGTTACTTTCAAGTTCTGCAACCATCTTCATAACTTGGTCTTGAGTAACTTTTCTTTTTTCACAAGCTTTCCAGATTCCTTTTAAAACTTTTTCTCTATCATAGTTCTCCCTAACTCCATCTTTCTTTACAACAATAAAATTAGAGTTTTCCACTCTTTCAAAAGTCGTAAACCTATTCTCACATTTTTCACATTCTCTTCTTCGCCTAATAGCTTTTTGCCCATCAGTATCACGAGAATCAAGAACTCGAGTATTATCGAAACCACATTTGGGACAAAGCATATATT
>CAYNUR010000093.1:0-5499 GCA_964400435.1 uncultured Candidatus Peribacteria bacterium | reverse complement strand
CGGTTGCGAACTGGACATGCGCCCGCAGCTCAATGCAGCGCTTGCGCGCGTGCTGAAAACTTAAACGCGCGCAAGCCCATACACCTATCTGAGATCGCCTTTAGCGCTTACTGGCTATAGAACGTCCATTTAAAACCGGACCAGACGCCGGACGGCTCCACGCTAATCTCATGGATGGTCCCAAACATTTTGACGTCGGTGAACCTCTGATTATTCAGGTACAACTGCAGAAAGCCGCGCTGACGTGCACTCAGACTATCCAGTTGATCCAGTATAGACGTCGGAATTTCCACACTGCCTTTGAATTGACGCGGGTTCTCATCGAAACCTCGTGCGCGTGGCAGCTGCCGAATGACATCCGTGGTATGTAAAAACAGCTCCATGCTTTCATTGGGGGCTGTAATCACTCGCAACGTAGAGGGTGAACAGTGCAAATTAAAATCTGGTATTTCTGCAGCCCAATCCGCCTCACTCTCAAGCGCCATATCAGGATCTAGGTGTGCAACCTCAGAAAGATTGTAGCTGTACACAGCATCTTCGTTCTGACCCACATCCCATCCGCTGGTATCAGCTTGGCTATTCTCCAGTAGCGTCCCGCGCAGAGGTTCGCCTGTTTCGATAAAACGCCATTGACTAGAGAATGCTTCGGCAATATCTCTTTCCCAGTACCCCGTTACCCCGCTTTCGCCAATACCTTCAACCCGCATAATGCGGTGAACCATATTCTTCCCTACTTTGTGAATACTGATTTGATGAGTAATCTGGCCTGGAATTTTTGGCTGCCGCGTCCAATCAAATATAGGAAGCTGAATCTTTGGGTTCTTCACCCCTCGCTGGTCGTCATATGAATAAGGAAGAAAGTAGTTGTCTGCACCGGCCAAATCGAAATCATAGTGCCGCGTGTATATATCGCCGTACCGATTAATAGCCATGATGGTTGATCCACTGGCACTCAGATTTACGGCCTTGAAGCGACCACGTAATGGCCCGCACATTTCATAGCTTTCGTCATCAGGCAACCATGGATCGAGATATGTGAATCGCTGGCCATCTTCACCCAGGACCCAAATATGCGAGCATTTTGCATCGCCAACACGGTGCTGATTTCCAGCTGGATCAGTCCAGTTTTCGTCCTCTCCGTTGGAGATTACTGTCCAGCTCCAGGCCCGATAATCTTCGGGAAGATCCCGCCCAGGCCCGGTCCAGAAAATTGGCCCCCAGCGAGATGTCCAGTTAAAGAACAACGGGTCTTTGAGAATATTATCTAAGCCGTATATTCCACCATCCTTGCGAATAGCAATAAGCTCATCATCGTCAGCGGAGATGCCAATCAGTGTGCCTTCGAGGCACCCAGGGGTTGGCACTTCAACCCACTCATGCTCCAAAGCGGCCTGTTCGGTATTACGCTTATACCAAACGCTGCCATCTCTAAGAATAAACTGGTACCGGCGATTGTATGTTTCAGTATCGGTGCGCAGGTAAACTTGCTTCGGCGCATCTTCAGGCGCCGGCTTTGATATAGCCGTAATCACGCCATTGCCTAAGTCAGGTGCAATATCTGTTGGGAGTGGATCAGGAATTCCCATGGTACCGCCAGGCAGTACACACGACTGCAATCCCGACTGGCTATCAATACGTTGCGAAAAAGGGGCCTCTGGTCCCGCGACAAAAGCGCCGCCGCCCTCTTCACTGGTTTGGTTGGTCGCTCTCCCCCCTTCACCATTGCAGGCCGCAAGACCGACGCAAATCAAATATGCTGCTTTTCTTTTCATTTCGTGAACTCAACCCGTTACGGATCTGTTAGCTCGAGTAGATCGCTAAGCCACGAACCACTTCGCCAGACATAACGGCGCGGACTAATCACACGCCACTCACAACTGCGCCAGAAAATCACGAAATAATCGGAAGAACCGCCACCACTCTGTGCGCTCAATTCGCACACGATTAAGGATCAATCTATGAGCCTGATTCCATGCATCTCCCTACGCGCATACGCATGGTGACAGACAGCCACTCCACGGTATCAGGCGTGGCGGACAAATATTTGTTGAAAGCGGCCACGTCGGGTGCGGCGCGCCGGCCTGTGGTGATGAATAGAGAACAGTCCAACTGCCGAACTATAAATACATCAAATCACAGGGTTTTAAGATACTCCAGAACAGCATTTCGCTCCTGCTGGCTGAGTATTGCGGTAAATTCGTGGCCAACCGATTTCTTTGAATAGATATTGCTGTTGTAGGTTTTGCGCTGCTCGATAATCCGATCTGTTGTAGGCAATGGGAATTGATGAGTCCACCAAATAAGATTGCCGGTCAGGGTATCTTTGATCAACTCTAAAACGGTCGGCAGCGATGAACCGTTATCGCATTGTAAATACGGCACCCCACCAGCCTCGTCGCAATGGATCTCGTCGTATTTCCAACCAAGTGCATCAAAATCGTAGCCCTGAGCCAGTCGATGCTCGAACCCTAGGATCCCATCAACTTTGGGTTCGCTGTGATCGGGCCGACGCCACAATCTTGGCCGCAGATCGGGCGACAAAACAGCTTCCAATGTGGGCACGCTGCCGTTATGGAAGTACGGCGCACTTGCCCAGACCCCGTGAAGTGTTGGGGCCAGATACCCAATGGTCTCCATTTCCCAGGAGCAGACGCCCTGCACCCGTCCGAAAACAGAACCTGGATCAGGCAACTGCTGCGGCGTGAGTTCGACAACCTGGTCATACAGAGGCTGCAAAGGATTTAGGGCCAACGGCAAGTCGCGATCCAGCAGCATGTGAGCAGGTGGAAGATTGAAGAAATCATCCAAGAACTCAACCAACGGATTTTTCTCTTCTGGCAGATGATAGTCACGCTGGCCATCTGGAGTAGTCATATAACTGCTGGAAAAACCGTAACGCAGCTCCGGCGTCATTGCATCGGTTCTCGCCGGATCGGTTCCGATGATCTCCTTTGGTACAACGTAGCTCGCAATCCCTCGCAGACTGGAGTCCGGTAAGTAATACGGGTCATCTGCAAACTGCTTCGAATAAACACCATGACAACCGGCACATGAACCGTTTCCCTTTGGTCGTGGTATTTCAGCGTTATCACCATCTGCCCACAAATTTTTGTTGTGGAATAACACGGCACCCTGGCGGGCCAGATCGAGATCAATCACCCCCGGGAAACGCGGAGACTGCATCTGATCCAGCCAAATTCTGATGTTCTCCAGCTCGCCCTCACGCCGCTTGTTATAAGCGCCATCCGCACCTTCACGGAACATATCAGCCAACGTGAAGTTCATATTTCCACGCGGCGAGTCACTGGAATGCCCGCCATCCCAATACACTCTCGCTTTGCTACTCCCCAACCACCAGGGAGGCATGTCGGTGTCCCCATGCGTCGAGTGCAAGGGTGAATCGAAATAGTTCGGATTGAGGTCCAGCGTGTCGAAATCCCGCACAGACAAGAAAAACTCAATGTCCGTGACAGCGTTTTGCGTCCCGCGGGTCACGTTATGCGGAAACGGTGTCGTCGACAGCCGAAAGTCATCACGCCCACCACCGTTTGCCGCCAGAGCACGCATATTTTGAAGCGTCATCTCCCAGGTTAAGAGCTGAACATCAATATTGCTGTTATTGAGCCCAAGCAAAGAGCCCGTAGCCGGATCGTAAACGTCAGCAGTGTGAGCTTTTCCATCACCTATTTGGATACCTTCGTTACTGCCTATGCGTCCGCCGTGGCACATCAGACAAGTGATACCGATACCTCCGTTGTAAGGACCTTTACCCTCGTTGCCGTCGACGTCTGGGTCGCGAGTTTGGATCAATCCCATAGGCAAACGACCGCTGCCGCCATGGCTGGCGACAGGGTCTTCATCAGTCAGAGGGTAAGGATTGTGAAATGGCGCCGGCGATAAGCCATAGCGCTCCTGCACCATGAGCTCAAATTCTGATTGCTCTGGCCGCTCCGGCAAACCCCACACCTGCCAGATATTGTTGTAATTGTCGGCTGTGATGAATGCACCAATATAGGCCCTCTCTTCCATCAAGCGCTGACCCTCGTGAGCCATCGCCCACCACTCACCACAAGTCTTGGGTTGGGCCTGGGCCGTACCATAAGGCTGTTCACCAGCAGCGAGCCTCATCTCATTTTGTCTCGCTTGGTTTTCGAACAATGCAGCAGGGTGACAATCATCAAATGCCGCATTGAAATGCACTGCGTAGTCGTCGCTGCCGATCAAATCGCCGCGCAACAACGTGCGCGGATCCGGCGGCAACAGCGCACTATCGGTTTTGTCCTCACAAAACGCATCTGCATAGGATTGCGCATAGGTGCTCCCCAACAAAGGGTCATCTTGCAAGGTGGCTACGGCGCCTGTGGGCACATCGTCAGCCAGCCCCACAGCCCGATTTGGCAGATCGCTGTGACGCCCGCCCGTCTGGCATGCAATCAGCAGAGATACAACAGGCAAAACCCACAGGCTTTTCTTTATCAAAACCAATAACCCGAATGCGTTAACTCGATCGGGTTAGACTGACGCCCAGCAAGAGCACTGTCAAGGCTCGGCCTGCTTTATCTTTTTTGTCGGCCAGATGGCCGAATACCAACGAGCCATTCTAGGCTCGTCAGACTCCTGACTACACAGCTCCACCACCCAGCACAAAAGCCCACCCTGTGACAGGCACAAGCCTTCAATTACGACAGGGAATGGTCCGCTGGTTTGAATTCACATATACCAAGACGAGGCTTGCCAGCGCATTTCGCCAAGGTTACATAGCGTGTTTTTTTCCAGCCCGTATCAAACAGCGCCGCTGGCCGGAGATATTAAAAATGTTGCGGAAGCAAACTAAATTTAATAATTTGTCGAAAAGGGAATTTCCGACAGTCGCGCAGCAGAAACCACGCAAACGGCATATTCGCCGATCAGTAAAAGCCGCAGGCGCACACCAGAACGCGGTCAATCCGGATTAACGCAGTATTGTCACTGCCGATAAGATCAAAGTGCTGAAGGCGTTGTTATTCCAGCATCGATATATTCTAAAAACCCCTGCAGAAGCTCTTCAGGCTCGAGGTGGAAGAAGCCGTTTTTTCCGTTCACTGCAGGCAAGCGATTGAGCAAGGTTAGATCACACATGCCGTTGAGAATATTATTAATCGCCAGGAAATAATGCAGTCGCAATGCCTTTGCTGACTTATGAGGCAGCAAGGCCGCCAAACGCGCCTCAATCTCCCACAGCCCATCTCCGAATGCGCTGAGCAACAAGTCCTGACCGACAGAACCTTCTTCGCGAATCATACGCGCGGTGAACTGCGCCGAACTGGGGTTCTCGTAATTCAAGAGCACCCACGGAATCGCACTGGCTTTAACCACGTCCGCGACATCCGGCTTTTCGACCAATTCAGCCAGCGCTTCTGCGCGTAGCGGGCGCAACTGGCCAGCAACATATTCAAGCGCGGTGCGAATCAAGCCGAGCTTGTTCTTGAAGTAGTAACGAATGGCTGACTCGTTCAATAC
>CAYNUR010000092.1:0-5504 GCA_964400435.1 uncultured Candidatus Peribacteria bacterium | reverse complement strand
ATATTAAGGAAAGTAATATTAACTTATTTACTATATAAGCCACTGAGGAAGTTTGTCGAAGAAAGACAAAAACAAATCAATGATAGTATTGATGAATCAAAAAAATTACAGAAGAATTTCGAAAAAGAGTTAGCAAAAACTAAAGAAGAAAGAGAAAAAACAGAAGCAGAACTAAGATCAGAACTAGACAGACTTAATAAGTTTACTGAAGAAAAAAGAGCAGAGCTTATTAAAGAAATGGAAGAAAAGAAAAATACTATGCTCGAAAAGGCTCGATTAGAAATCGACCAAGAAAAAGCTAGACTTATCAAAGATGCTGAAGGTGAAGTTAAAAAAATCATCACCAAAATCGTTTTGGAAATTGTAGAAAACAAAGTTCCAGAAAACGTAATTCAAGACAGCATCTCATCATCTTGGAAAACTATCAATAAATAAATTATGCTAAAACCATTTGTATCAGCCGTTACAGAAAAAATTATCAAAGTTCTTGCAGAGAATGAAGATTTCTTCGATCTCGACAAAGAAAAAAGAATGGAATATTTGCATAACAAAAAATTCCCTCACAGCTTCAAATTCTATCTTATTTTAGTAAAAGCTGATGAGTTTCTAGATGATTTAAAAGTAGTCGAAGAATATCTCAGATCAAGCAAATCAGATATCAAAGATAACAAATTCTTCGAGTCAGTATGCAACTTCTTTATTAAAGAGTTAGCACCTAAAATTGATCATCTTGATGGAGAATACTATCTATTAGATAAAAGTCACCGACAAACAATCGTAGACAAACTGATTAACAGCCATTCACATTTAGCAGAAGAATTAAAAAAGCTTCTTCTAAACTTCAGTTATGAACAACTTTCATCTGAAATCAGAAAATTGTCTCAAGAAGTCAAAGATAGTCCTTACGTTTTAGTACAAACTCCAAGAGAAATTGAAATAGAACTAAAAAGAGAAATTAGAGAAAAAATTCAGGAAGAAGAAGAAAATTGTTTCCCCATCTTCCAAGTAAATCACAAATTAATTGGCGGAGTACGTATCTTTATTGATGGAAAAACCAAAGATCACTCATGGCGCTCACGTGTTCATGAATTAATAAATTTAACTCGATAAGCTTAACAAAATACGAATTATGTCTAATCAAACACTTAACAAATTTCTATCAGAACTTTCCAAGTCATTGGAAAATATAGAAGTTTCAGGTCCAAAAGAAGAGTCAAAGCAAGGAGTTATCCAATCTTATAAAGATGGGGTAATCCAAATCGAAGGTCTTTCTGACCTAAAGATGAACGAAATAGTGATGATTGAAGGACTAAACATCCAATGTCTAGTCATGAACCTAGAACAAGATGCATCATACGCTTTAGTACTAAAAAACAGTACTGAAATCCGTGAAGGTCTACTAGTAAAATCAACAGGAAAGTACCTAGCAATCCCTGTTGGTGACAACATTCTTGGAAGAGTTGTTGATCCACTTGGAAAACCTCTGGATGGAAATGGAGAATATAATAATGACAAAATGATGCCGCATGAAAGTGCAGCACCAAGTGTTATGGTTAGAAAGTCAGTTCACGAACCACTTCAAACAGGAATCGTAGCAATCGATTCTTTAGTACCAATTGGAAGAGGGCAACGTGAACTTATTATTGGTGATCGTCAAACTGGTAAAACAACTGTTGCCATTGATACAATCATCAACCAAAAAGACCAAGACATGATTTGTGTTTACGTTGCAGTAGCACAACGTGAAGCTAAAACAGCACAAGTTGTTGAAACATTAAAAAAAGCAGGAGCAATGGATTACACTGTTGTAGTTTCAGCTCCAGCAGCAAGTTCTGCAGTTCTACAATACCTAGCTCCATATGCTGGGGTAGCAATTTCAGAATATTTTATGAATAAAGGAAAACATGTTTTGGTTATCTATGATGATCTTTCAAAACATGCCGTAGCTTATCGTGAAATGTCACTTCTATTGAGAAGACCTCCAGGTCGTGAGGCTTATCCTGGTGACGTTTTCTACCTACATTCAAGGCTTCTAGAAAGAGCTGCAAAACTAAACGAAGCAAACGGAAGCGGAAGTATCACTGCCCTACCAATTATTGAAACTCAGGCAAATGATATATCTGCATATATCCCAACAAATGTAATTTCTATTACAGATGGTCAACTTTTCTTAGAATCAGATCTTTTCAACAAAGGTATTAGACCAGCGATTAATGTAGGTAACTCTGTATCGCGTGTAGGTGGTTCAGCACAAACTAAGATCATGAAAAAAGTTTCTGGAACTGCAAAATTAGATCTTGCACAATATTATGAACTAGAAGCATTCTCACAATTCGCTTCAGAATTAGATGATTCAACTAAAAAGAAACTAGTGAGAGGTAGAAGAGTCGTAGAAGCTCTAAA
The DNA here is from genome assembly GCA_964400435.1 of uncultured Candidatus Peribacteria bacterium. Classification (GTDB taxonomy): domain Bacteria; phylum Patescibacteriota; class Gracilibacteria; order UBA1369; family LOWO2-01-FULL-3; genus CAYNUR01. The sequence continues at coordinate 3,101 of CAYNUR010000092.1, read as the reverse complement.
ACAAAAGCAAAACCAACCTTACGCTCTATGGAAAGAAGTAGTTGTATTGAGAGCAGCAAGTAAAGGTTATTTAGATAAAACCCACGAAGATAAAGTTGGTGAAAAAATTGAATCACTATTCGCACTAGTAGAAACAAGCCATCCAGACTTTATCAAAAAAGTAATGTCAGAAAAGAAATTAACTGAAGAAATTGATGCAGAAATGACTAAAATACTTGATAACTTCTTTAAATAAACATGTCAGGATCACTCTTAGAAGTAAAAAAGAAAATCAACGGAACAAAGAACACTCGTAAAATTACTAAAGCGATGCAATTAGTTGCTGCAAGTAAAATGCGACAGTTCCAAAAAAGAGCAATCCATGCACGTGGATATGTTGAAGAACTATACAAAGCTCTAGAAAATAACTCAGAAGCTGGAAACACAAGTATTTTCACAGAAGAAAGAGACCAAGCAACAAAAACACTTTTTGTACTTTATACTTCAGATAAAGGTCTTTGTGGAGCATTAAACAACAAGCTAATTAACGCTCTATTCCGTTCTGAAAAATGGACTGAGACAAAAGAACAAGACAGAATGCTAATCTCAATTGGTAAAAAAAGTACAAACTTTGCTAAAGCAAATAAGATTAATATTGAAAAAGAATTCGTTGGAGTTTCAGAACAAATGACAAATATTGACGCTCTAGAAATCGTTGATCAAATCATTACAATGTGGAAAAAAAACAAAGAAATTAAAGAAGTAATTTTCATTGCTCCACATTATAAAAGTTCATTAGTTTTCTACCCAACAATGAAAACTTTCTTGCCTTTGCAAGCACCAATGACTCAACCTGAAGAAAAAGAAGAAATTGAAGACATTAATGATTATATGTTTTTCACTCCAGACAAAGAGACAGTTTTGAAAAAATTATACGAACAAATTATTCAATCAGCGTTCATTCAAGCCTTTTTAGAACTAAAAGCTTCTGAATATTCAAGCAGAATGATTGCCATGCAAAACGCAACTGATGCAGCCGATAAAATGATTGTTGAACTAAAAAGACAATTCAACAAAGCAAGACAACAAGCAATTACACAAGAAATTGCTGAGCTTATCGGAGCAAAAATGGCACTTGAAGAAGAATAAAATTCAAAAGAACAATTCAATCAATATAAATAAGTTAATTAAACATCCAAGAATATGTCTGAATCAAAATCATTACCTAAAGGAAAGATCTCACGGATCATTGGTGTAGTAGTAGATGTATATTTCCCAAATCATATTCCTGATCAATACTCAGCATTAGAAGTTGAAGGACCTAATGGAAAAGTAGTTCTAGAGGTTCAAGCTCATATTGGAAACAACACAGTAAGAGCAATTTCAATGTCTACAACTGATGGACTTTCAATTGATCAAGAAGTAGTAGATACAAAAGCAAACATTCAAGTCCCAGTTGGACAAGCTGCACTTGGAAGAGTATTTAATGTAGTAGGAGAAACAATCGACGATGGACCAGTAATCCCAGTTGGAACTGAAAGAAGATCAATCCATGCTGCACCTCCAGCTTTCACAGATCAAAAAGGAAGCGTAGAAATTCTAGAAACAGGAATTAAAGTAATCGATCTACTTTGCCCATTCACGAAAGGTGGGAAAGTAGCACTTTTCGGAGGAGCCGGAGTAGGAAAAACCGTAATCATGCAAGAGTTAATCCATAACGTTGCTATGGGACACGGTGGTTACTCTGTATTTGCCGGAGTAGGAGAAAGAACTCGTGAAGGTAATGACTTGATCCACGAAATGAAAGACAGTGGTGTAATCGACAAACTTGCAATGGTATTCGGACAAATGAACGAACCACCAGGAGCGAGAATGAGAGTAGCACTTACTGGACTTTCAATTGCAGAAAAATTCAGAGATGAAGGAAGAGATATTTTGATGTTTATTGATAACATTTTCAGATTTACACAAGCTGGTTCAGAAGTATCTGCACTACTTGGAAGAATGCCATCAGCAGTAGGTTACCAACCAACACTTGCAACTGATATGGCTGCACTTCAAGAACGTATTACTTCAACACATAAAGGGTCAATTACTTCAGTACAAGCGGTATATGTACCAGCAGATGATTTGACAGATCCGGCACCAGCAACAACTTTCGGACATTTAGATGCAACAGTTACACTTTCTCGTAAACTAGCTTCTATGGCATTATTCCCTGCTGTAGATCCACTAGATTCAAGTTCAACAGCACTAAAACCAGAATTCGTAGGTGAAGAACATTACTATGTAGCAACAGAAGTAAGAAGAGTTCTACAAAGATATAAAGAGTTACAAGATGTGATCGCAATTCTAGGTATGGATGAACTTTCTGATGAAGACAAAGTAACTGTATACAGAGCAAGAAAGATTCAAAAATTCCTATCACAAAACTTCTTCGTAGCAGAACAATTTACAGGTATTGAAGGAGTATATGTAAAAGTAGATGACACAGTTAGATCATTCAGAGAAATCCTAGACGGTAAACATGATCAAATTGACGAATCTCACTTCTACATGGCTGCTGGAATTGAACAAGTTGTTGAAAGACATAACACTCAAAAAGCCTAATTATGGAGAATAAATTCAAACTTACAATTAGTACTCCAGATGAAAGTATCTTCAGCGGTGAAGTAGAAGCACTTCACTTTGATACTGAGGAAGGAAGTATGCAAATATTTGCCAATCATTCTTCAGAAACTGCAGCATATAGTTTCTCAAGAATTGAAGTAAAAGAAACCGCAGAAAACAATGATTATTACTTTGTTAGAAACGCAATATTTTCATTCAACAATAAAAAGAATGAAGCACAACTTCTGGCTATTCACTGTGAAAAAGAAGCAGAAATAAACAAACAAACTGCTAAAGAATATTTAGATTCAGTAAAAAAACAACTAGAAGAAGGTAAAGACTTAAGTGAATTCCAAATTCTTTATCTAAAAGGAGAACAATTTGCTGTTGAAAAACAATTAGAATCAACAGAGAAATAAAGAATCAACACGTCGAATAAAAATCCTCGCTTAAGCGGGGATTTTTTTAAATTGCAAGAGTTGCCTCCACCTCCCCCACCCACCCTTGGGAAT
>CAYNUR010000091.1:0-5507 GCA_964400435.1 uncultured Candidatus Peribacteria bacterium | reverse complement strand
GAAAAAGATAGGATTCTTCAAATCATTTATTTCCGTTATATCTGCTACTGCTGTTGGAGCTATTTTACTGAGTGTTAATGCAGCTTTTGGTGCAAATCCTCCTTCTGAAGCTCCTCCAGGAAATACAATTTCACCTACGTTTGATGCTCTTGATGTAACTGGAGAAACCGTAACTGGCGACCTCAGAACTGATGAACTTTCTGCTTCAGGGCCAACAGACTTAGATGGCACGATTTCTGCTAACGATGGAACAGTAAGCTTTGCCAATGAAGTTGAAGCAAATGCAGGAATTGGAGCAACGGATGGCACGGTAGAATTGAATAACGACCTGCAATTTGGGAACAATGAACTAATGTTTAATGGAGGTGGGATAACTACTGGCTCTTTTCAAAACTTAACACTGGAGAATGGAAGATTAGTTATTAACAGTGACAGTGTAACTAGTTTAGAGACAAACAATAGCGCAACTATCAATGGAGACTTAACTGTACCGGCTGGAGAAATACGAGCTAGTACTGGAACAGTTAGAGGTAATTTTGTTCGTGGTGACTCAGCAATATATACTCCTGGAGTAGTTAGGACTGAGCAATTAGATAATTCTAATGGATCTTCTGCAAATCCAATACAAGTTCTTACTGATATTGAAATGGCTGGGGGATCCTTTGAAAGGGATATTACTGGAGTTGACAACTTGACAACAGATAATATTACAGCATATGGAGCATTGGCCAACTATCTAACTATTCTTGATGGCTTTACCGTAGGGCAAGAAAATGCCAATACTAATGCAACTTTCTTATCTGATTTAGTGATGATTAGTCCACAAAATGTATATTACCCTGATTATAGCCAAACTGGGGTCGATGAATCTCAATTATGGTTAAATGGAAATGCCTATATCCACTCTGAAGTTGATGCAAGTCTTGCAAATGATACGGCTGCATTGAGAATCGGTGCTGGACCTGGTGATCCAGCGAGTTGGAGTTGGTTAGGAATTGATGATAACGAAATCTTAAGCAATGGTAGTGCATTATATTTAAATCGTGAAGGTGGAGAACCAGTTTTAATTGGATCTTCAACTGATAATGCTGAACTTAGAGTTGAAGGTAACATAATTGCAAGCGGAATAATAAGTAGCTCTAGTGATAATGTTGCAATCGGATCAGCTACGCGAGAATGGGCAACTATATCTGTAAACCCAAACCAAACTGCTTCCAATAGTGTTACATGTCCAGCAGGTAAAGTACTACTATCTTGTGGTTATTGGGTACAAAACATTAGATATGTACAAGGTTATTCTTATCCTGGTACAGACAGATGCTATGCCGGATTCTTTAATTCTCATGGAACCAACAGCTATTCTGCAAATGTTTATGCACTTTGTCATGACTAAGATTACTCTGAGCTGTTTTGGACAAAGTCTTTACATGCCTGTTGGTCTTCTACATCTAATAGATTTTCACAAATAGTCGTGTCCTTTGCTTGAATTGCTTGATTAGAATAAACATTGTAATAACAAGTTCTCTTCTGATTTTCATCTTGGATTTGATCACATACTTGCGCATCAGAAGCATCTGTTGCTTCACTTAAAATATTGTTATATTCCTCGCTTGATAATGAATCACCTGATGCCCCATCTGATGATTCAGCTCTTGCACTCACTTCAGCTTGGCAGGTTTCTCGTAAGTTTAAGTCTGAAATCTGATCACATACCGACTCATCTTGGTTATTCACAGCCGTATTTGTAATTTCTAAAGTTGCAACATACTCCTTACAAATTTCCACTAAGTTTTCAGACTCAATTGACTCACATGCTTCAACATCAATATTCGCAGATGCCGTGTTAAAAATCTGAACGTCAGATTCTGAATAACCTTGCTCAATTGTAACTGGCTCAATTTGACTGTTTTCCCCTGTTGGTAAAGTATCTAGATCAACCTCATCGTTTGTACCTGAGGGATTTTGTTGATCTTCATTTAGGTCAGGTTGTGAATCAGCAGCACTTTCAGTAGATTCCTGAGGCTCACCACCGCATGCTGACAAAGCAAAAATTGAAATTACAAGAATAGATAATATTTTTTTCATAGTTTGATTTTAGGAATGTGATTTCTTTGTTAGATTATAGATTTTTGGAAATTTTGACAACTTTATACTGATTGTGATTGACGATGTTTATGCCTACGTGTTTTAATCTCTAGGAAATTTATTTGAAGAAATGAAAATTGCTATTAAAACATTGGGGTGTAAATCAAATCGATTTGAATCTGATCGAGTTTTTGAAGAACTTCGTAAACAACATGATGTATATGAACTGAATGCTGGTGTTGGAAGATTTGATAGGAAGTTTGGTGCAGGCGATACTGATCTTTTAATTGTGAATACTTGTACAGTTACAAATACTGCTGATAGAAAATCACGACAAGCGGTTAGGAGTTTCAAAACACGAAATCGTGATTGTAAGGTTATTGTTTTTGGCTGTGGAGTAAATGTTGATCCAGAGACTTATAAGAAAATGAATGAAGTTGATTATCTTGCTGAAGATACGGACCAGGTTTTGAAGTATACCGGTGAGATAGCTGAAAAGTCTCTTAGTTTTGAAAATTGTGAATACGAGGGAGCAAGATTGGAACTATCTAAAGGCTTTAGGACGAGGGCACTGGTAAAGATTCAAGATGGATGCAATAGTTATTGTACCTATTGCATAATCCCTAGAGCGCGTGGCCCTGAATTTAGTTTTGCAAGTAATGATATTTTAGAAGAAGTTAAAAGAAAAGAGCTGGAGGGTTTTAAGGAAATCGTTTTAACGGGGATTAATATTGGAGAATGGAAAGAGGAAGGAAAAGACCTGGCTGATCTTTTTGAGATGCTAATTAATGAAACTAAAATTGTTAGATTTAGAGTTAGCTCCATAGAACCAAAGAATTTCTCTGAAAAGTTTTTTGAATTATTTAAAACGGGTAGATTTTGTCCTCACATGCACATGTCTTTGCAATCTGGTTGTGATGCAATCCTAAAAAGAATGAAAAGAAACTACGATACTTCAGAGTATTTTGAAATATGCGAAAACTTTATGAAGGCAGTTCCAGATATTGCTTTAACCACTGATATTATTGTTGGTTTTCCTGGTGAAACAGAGGAAGAATTCCAGGAAACTTGTGACTTTGTAAGGAGAGTTGGTTTTGCAAAAATTCATGTTTTTCCTTATTCAAAGCGAGCTATGACTGCAGCTTGTTATATGAAAAATCATATTTCGCCTGACGTAAAAAAAGAAAGATCTAAAATTTTAAGGGAAATTTCGGAAGACCTTGCTAATGAATTTAAAAGAAAAGTGATCGGAAATGAGTATGAAATACTTATTGAAAATTCGCAGTCAAAAAATCTTCATGGGTATACAGAAAATTATGTTCCAGTTGAATTTACCACAGAAAGAGAAATTGGGAGAAATGAGACTGTAAAAGTAAAATTGCTTGAACTACAAACAAACGGTGTTGTTCGGTCTGAAGTTGTTTCGAATTAAAGTCCTAGCTGCTTTCTAATTTCGTCAGCTTGCCCTTCTTCTTCTTTTTTCTGCTCGTTTAATTTATAATCATCTTCTAGCTCCATCCATTCATTGAAATGCTGAGTAGCTAATTTTTCTAATTGAGGAACATGTTTTTTTGAAAGTGCTGCAAATTTTTGCCTTTCTTCCTCGAAAATCCTAATTAACTCATCAATCTGTGCCTGTCTTAGCTTAGGGATTGATTCAATAATTTTTTTCTTTTCATCTTTAGAAAGGGAAATTGACCCTCTCAATAAATCAATAAAGTAAGGCCCGTCAAAGTTCAGTTCATTGTTTGGAACTTCAATTTTCGACTTATCACTAAATTTTGCTCCTAACTTGAAGTTTGCAGGAGTGTTGTCTTGTGGTTGATTTCCAGTTGGAGATTGAGTTGGTGGCATTCCTCCAGGCATTTGCCCCATTGGATTTTGTTGTTGAGTTTGCACTTGTGGCATTCCCATTGGTATTTGGCCTCCCATTTGATTTCCATATTGTCCTCCTTGATGCATTCCTGGCTGTACATATCCTTGTGGCATATGTGAACCTGGGTGCTGTGAATTTTGATTTGGAGTTATTCCACCTTGCACTTGGCCCATATGGTTTTGTTGAGGATGTTGACCTTGGGGCATCCCCATTGGCATTTGACCACTCATTTGGTTTCCATATTGCCCCCCTTGACTCATTCCTGGCTGTACATATTGCCCTTGTGGCATACCTCCTGACATTTGAGTTCCACCATATTGTTGATGATTTTGTCCAGGTTGTTGATGTTGAGGATGTACACTTTGTCCTGTTTGAGAATTGTTCTGGAAATTCTGATTTTGGTTTCCATGTTGAGAAGGAGGAGTTTGGTGTTGATAATTATTATTTGCTGAAGACGGATCCTGATTTATAGGATTCTGACTAGAATTCATTTGATTTTGTGAATTCTGATTATGACTGTTGTTTTGGGGATCTTGATTTTGTTGTCCAGATCCTTGATTTTGTTGATTATTTTGATTCTGATCTTGATTTCCGTCTTGCATATTTCTATTTGAGAAAATATAGTTCTGTACCTATATTTTAAAGCTTTTTAGGCTTTCTGACAAGGATAATTGTAGATTTTTTCTGGCTATGCTAATATCCTCCAGAATTATAGATTTCCCCTTAATATTGGGCGGTTAGCTCAGTTGGTAGAGCGCATCGTTGACTCCGATGAGGTCAGTGGTTCGAATCCACTACCGCCCACCAAGGTTCTTGCCTTTTTTAAAATAGCTATAGACTTCACCTTTGATTTAAAAATGCCAGAAAATAACAGCAAATATAGGATTTGGGTAAAGAAAAAGGCCTTAGAAAGTGACAATGGTGGGAGTGCAACTATGAGAGGGATTGATGGCAAATTTTATCACGTTTTTGGAGTATTTCCCTCAAGTGATGAAAATATACCAGATGGTTATCGTTCTACGGTTGCTATTAGTCGACGAATAAGAGGTCGACTTCATCAGCTTTTTATTGAAATTGAATGAATTAATTTTGTTTTTCGTTAATAATTTTTTCTAATTCTTTTAACGCTTCTTGTCTTTTTTCTTCACCGTTATGATCCCATTGTACTGATTTTTTTAATTCTGATTCAGGATCAAGTCCTAATATTTTAAATAATGCTGTTGAGCAATGGTATCTATCAAGCATTAATCCATCTCCAGGATGATTCTTAATAAACTCAAACAAAGGCAAGGCCGAGTTTTTTATCGTACCCATTTCACCAAATGCACTCCATAGTTGATAGTAAGAATCTCTACGTCCTTCTTTCAAAATTTTTAAAAGATCCTCTTCGGTTAGCTGTCTAAATTCATGTTTAGTTTTAGAGGCTTCATATTCCCATCTATCTTTCCAATGCATTTTATTTAAATCCTCTTCGGGTAATTCATTGAACATTTTTTTTAATTATATTTTATTTGATATTAACTAAATCTTTTTTATAGACAAAGAA
>CAYNUR010000090.1:0-5513 GCA_964400435.1 uncultured Candidatus Peribacteria bacterium | reverse complement strand
ACACCCCCCCCCCCCTCCCCCCCAACCCCCCCCACCCCCCGGCCCCCCAAAAACATGCTAATATGAAAGATAGCACAAATGAACCTTATAAAATGTTATCAATCTTAACTGAAGCCAGCTTAATGATCGGAGCAATATCATCTTCTATATTTCTTACTTTACTTGTACTTACAGTAATTTGGGGTACAAAATTTATGAGTAAAAAATCAATATTATGGCTAGCTCCACTCATATTAATATTTGGAATTACTACAATACTGACTGTTGCAAACACTTAAAATAATTTCCTCAAAAAATTGAACAAAAATGATGAAATATGCTAAAATCAAAGCATACCCTCTCATTCTAATATGGAAAAATTTCTTAAAGAAGTTCACAAAAAAGCAAAGAAAAAACAGAAAACTATTGTCTATCCAGAAGGAACTGAAGAAAGAATCCTTAAGGCAACTGAAGCAGTCAATAAAGAAGGACTAGCAAATTTAATATTGGTCGGATCCGAAAAAACCATTAAAGAAAATGCTAAAAAATTAAATTTAGAAATAGATTTCTCAAAAATACAAATCGAAGATCCTGAAAAATCATCATTAACAGATGAATACGCCAAAATATTCTTTGAGCTCAGAAAACACAAAGGAATCACTGAAGAACAAGCAAAAGAAATTGTAAAAGACATGAACTATTTCGGCACAATGATGGTTTACAACAACGATGCAGACGGAATGGTCACTGGAACAACTTATCCAACTGATGATTCTATTAGACCAGCGTTACAAATTATTAAAACCAAAGAAAAATTCCACAAAGTCTCAGGAGTATTCTTTATGCTACTTGAAGATAGAATGCTGTTATTTGCCGATACAGCAATTACGATTGAACCTAACTCTCATGATCTTGTAGATATTGCAAAAGACACAGCTGAAACAGCAAAAAAGTTTGGAATAGAACCTAAAATAGCCTTCCTTTCATTTTCTACAAAAGGTTCTGCAGACCATCCAGCAGTAGATAAAGTAAGAGAAGCAGTTTCTATGATGAAATATGAAAATCCTGATTTAATTGTCGAAGGTGAAATGCAAGTTGATGCAGCCTTAGTTCCTAAAGTTGCCAAGAAAAAATGTCCCGATGCTACAATTCAAGGAGATGCAAATGTTTTAATTTTTCCCAATCTCGAATCAGCAAATATTGCCTATAAACTAGTCGAAAGACTTGGAAATGCCAAAGCAATTGGACCAATACTTCAAGGGCTTAAAAAACCTGTAAACGACCTTTCCCGAGGTTGTAAATTTCAAGATATTGTTGACCTTACTGCATTCACAGCATGTGAATGTGACTAATTCCTAATCTTAAAAAATGACTGACATTGATATACTTAAAGTCCCAGCATTTCAAAGAAAAAAAAGCATCGAAGCTAAAGCTAAGAAAAAAAGAAAAACTTTAAAAACACGAATTTCCTCCACTGCAAAAAAAATCAGCAAAAGCAATCCGTACACAATGACTGACATTCCAGTTGTTGATATAGCTCCCAACATTGAAGATTTCAATTCAGGAAAATCACAAAAATCTCTTTTAAAAGAAAAAGCAGAAGCAGAAATTAAAAGAATGACAATCTGTGGAAGTTGTGAGGGATATTTTGAGAAAATAAAAGTTGCAGTCATTAAGGTAACAAGTCCATTCCGAATCGGTTCAACATTAATCTTTGAAACATCCGAAGGTTTGTTCGAACAAAAAATAAATTCTATTCAACAAGACGGAAAAAGTATTAAATTAGCTCGATCAGGATCAGAAGTAGGCATTAAAGTTTTCTTGCAACCAAAACTAGGCGGAACAGTTTATAAAAACCTCTAAAATGAAAATCCTCGTAATAAACTCCGGTTCATCTTCTTTAAAATTCCAACTCGTAAAAATAGACACAAAATTTCAACTCCTTGCAAAAGGCATTATTGATGGAATTAAACTTAAAAGCTGCAAATTCTCCTTTAAATCAGAGAAGAAAAACATTGGAACAAAAGTAAAAATCAAAAATCATGAAGAAGCTCTTAAACTAACCTTAGAGACTTTAATCAATTCTGAAACAATCAAAAACTATAAAGAAATAAAAGCTGTTGGACACAGAGTTGTACATGGAGGAGAAAAATACACCAACCCAACCAAGATAGACAAAAGTGTTATCAAGGAAATAAAAAAGTTAAGCAAACTAGCTCCACTACACAATCCCGCAAACCTAGATGGAATCACAGCCTGCAAAAAGCTACTTGGTAAAACTCCACAAGTTGCAGTTTTTGACACAGCTTTTCACCAAACAATGCCAGAAAAAGCTTATTACTATCCATTACCAGAAAAATTTTATAAAAAAGATCAAATCAGAAGATACGGATTTCATGGAACAAGTCATAAATATGTTGTTGTAGAAGCTAGGAAATTATTCAAAAAGAAAAAACCAAAAATCATCAGTTGCCATCTCGGCAATGGCGCTTCCATAACAGCAACTTTAAACGGAGAATCAATAGATACCAGCATGGGATTTACACCTCTCGAAGGGATTCCAATGGGAACTAGATCAGGTTCAATCGATCCAGCAATTGCTTTATATCTTCAAAGAAAAAAGAAACTCACTCCTGAAAAAATTGACGAAATCCTAAACAAAAAATCCGGACTTAAAGCCTTATCTCAAGTCAGTTCTGATATGAGAATAATCTATGAAGCTTCACTAAAAAATAATATCAAAGCAATCAGAGCTATGGATATTTATTGCTACCAAATAGCAAAATTTATTGGAGCATACACAGCTGCCCTAAATGGTTTAGACGCATTAATCTTCACTGGAGGAATAGGAGAAAACGCCTTCTACATAAGAAAATCAGTTTGTGAATATTTAGGATATCTTGAAGTAAAAGTTTCAAAAAAAGAAAACGAAAATAACGAACTAATAATCTCCACCCCAAAAAGCAAAGTAAAAGTCTTCGCAGTCCCAACCAACGAAGAAAAAGCCATCGCAATGGAAACAAAAAAACTCCTAAAAAAATAGTTTAGTGCAAAGATACAAGGAGAAGGGATTGCGCTGTATTAAAAATACAGTGATTGACGAACGATTCAGCATGAAAAAGCAGGATTACTTTCATCTAGAATTCATCTGAAGCCTACGGATTTCAGAAAGCAGTGTAATGCAAGGAACCAAGAAGAAACGATTGATCCGCACTAAAGGTGCGGTGATTGAGCGCCAACGAAACGTAACGCAACAATTTACTACTTTCCGGAATTAATTAGTCAATTTCAAAAAACGAAGTTCATAAAAAAAACGCTCTGATTTCAGAAAGTAGTGTAATGCAAGGAACTAAGGAGAAGCGATTGAGCCGCACTAAAGGTGCAGTGATTGAGCGCCAACGAAACGTAACGCAACAATTTACTACTTTCCGGAATTAATTAGTCAATTTCAAAAAACGAAGTTCATAAAAAAAAACGCTCTGATTTCAGAAAGTAGTGTAATGCAAGGAACCAAGGAGAAGCGATTGAGCCGCACTAAAGGTGCGGTGATTGAGCGCCGACGCAGCATGACGCAGCAGTACGCTACTTTCTGGAATCAGAGCTGGACTTCGAAGATTTTGCTTTCTGTTAAAACATACATTATCCTCGAGTTGTTATCCACATACAAATCTCTCAACTCAAAGTCCCCTTCAAATAAATATTGAGATCTATAGGCCAAGTTATCAGAATTAGCAACTTTGGCAAAAACATATATTCTCTTCTCCAATGCGTCCAAAACATAAACTTCATCCATTTCTTCAGAAGTATAAATCACTTTAGGTTCCTGAAAGTCATTAAATGGAGGATTTTCAATAGTAAATTCAGCATTTGTCCCAGCATAGAACTTCATTATTTCAGAATTTTGATTCAAAGCGAAGACACTGCCATCAATCGTTAAATCAACAGCTTGAGTCAAATCAACCTCATCTGCTGCCAAATAAGGTTCTGCAATTCCAAAAGTTTCTCTAGCAGATTTATAAGTATATTTCCAAATCTGACTATCCACAGGATCTAAAATATAAATTCGATTACTCCAATCATCTAAAGCCACTCCCCTCCTGAAAGAACCATCTTCTGTATCCATAAAAGTCTTAGCTCCATCTCGATACTCAATCAATTTTCCTGATTTAGTAAGAAAAACTATCGAACTTCTATCATCAAAACCAGTTGCTGCAATTACAGTTTCTTGATCATCAATAGTTATAGGATCCTGAATTTGATCTAAAACTAATTCATAAAGAGCATTGTATTCATAAACAAAAACTCTATCCGAAACTTCAACAAACCCTAAAGCATTAATATTTGATCTTTTTTCACTAAGATCAGCAAATAATACTGGCTGAGAAACTCTATTAACATTGTCTAAACTATCTCGAGTTTGCTCAACTTCTAACAAGAAAGATTTTGCTTTTTCACGATGAAAACCAGAATTTAAAACTGCAAAAGCATCTTCATACGCCTTATCTAAAATTGTTTTAGCTTTTACTTTATCAAAAGTTCCCGTTGTCTGAGCTTCAGTAATTTTATCCCTAACTCCATCCAAAACAATTTGCAATCTCTCAATCTCTTCCTGTTCAGCTGCATTCCCTCTAGTAAAAGTAATTCCAACAACAAGAACTAAAATTAAAACAACAAGCGTAGTCAATATTTTACCTTTCTTACCTGCCCCAACTTGTTTCGCAAAATTACCAACTTTACCTTTTACATCTCTTAAAGTCTTTGATTTTGGCTTAATCGAACTACCTCCTCGAGATTTCACTTTTGTCAAAAAGCTTCCAACCAAACTAGTTTTTCCTTTACTATCTACTCCCGAACGAGACTCCAGCACATTTTCATGAGAAACACTTAACTCACCTTCATCCATTGCTACAGGAAACTCTTGAACATCTTCATCAGATAAAGCACTAAAAATCATCCCTGTTAAACCAATCCTTCCTAACATTTCAGTAGATATAACATCTTTCAATTCAGATAATGTTGCATCAACTCCTCCCCTTTTGACACATCTAGCTAAATCATTCTTACTAATATATCTCAAAATTCTAGTAGAAGAAAAAAGAACAAAGTCACCAGACTCTATAGTTCCACTAGCGATATTTTGAAATACATCATTGTTTTTATTTTCCGATCCATCACTTAATCCTTCACTAATAACACTTACATATCTCTTTCTAATCAAATAAGCTTCCGCATCACCAGACTGAGAAAGGTATAATGAATTACCAATAATTGCTGCAATAACAATATTTAAATTCCCAATGTACCCACTACTTTTCTTAGCAATAAAATTCTCAAAAACACCATTCACAGCTTTCAGAGCAATTTCAAACCTCTCATATTCATCTCTATTAAGGTCTTCATAATAGACTTTTCGCATAGTTTCAAAAACCAGATCAGACATTTCCTCTGCATCAACTGGATTATTTTGAATCTCCACATTAATAAAAATTTGACCACCTTTTTCACCATGCTCCTCAAAATAGTCATAAGAATAA
>CAYNUR010000089.1:0-5612 GCA_964400435.1 uncultured Candidatus Peribacteria bacterium | reverse complement strand
ATAATAATAAGAAGCTAAAAACAAAAATAACCTTCATTCCATGACAACAAAAGAAAAGAAGTATTTAAACTGGATCAAGAAATATCTTCGCTATACAGACTATTTAGGTGCTGCACAATTATACCTAAAAGAAAACTGCCTCCTCACTGAAGATTTAAAGCCAGAACACATAAAACCTAGAGTTCTAGGCCACTGGGGAACAGTTCCCGGCTTAAATCTAATCTATGCAGGCCTCAATTACATAGCTAAAGAAAAAAATTCAGAAATCCTTCTAGTAACTGGACCAGGTCATGGTGCTCCAGCAATTCTTGCAAATCTTTTTGCAGAAGGAACATTAAACGAGTTCTACAAAGACTACCCAGTAAATGAAAAAGGAACAAACAATATTGTTCACGACTTTAGTTGGCCACAAACTCCATTTCCTAGTCATGTGACGCCAACAGTTCCAGGTTCAATTCTTGAAGGTGGAGAACTTGGATACAGTTTAGCAACAGCTTATGGTGCAGCGCTAGATAATCCAAATTTAATTGCAGCAGTAGTTGTTGGGGATGGAGAATCTGAAACCGGTCCAATTGCAGCAGCTTGGAATTCAAATAAATTCCTAAATCCAAAAACTTCTGGAGCAGTTTTACCAATACTTCACGTCAATGGTTACAAAATTTCCAATCCAACAATTTTCGCATCTATGAGCGACAAAGAAATTGAAGATTTCTTCCATGGATATGGATATGACGCATTAATTGTTGGTGGAGGAAAATTAGAATTAAAATATCTACAAGCTCTAGAAAAAGCACACTCACAAATTAAAAAAATCCAGAAAAAAACACGGAATTCAAAAAAATCTTTGATAAAACCAAGATGGCCAGTGGTTGTTTTGAAATCACCTAAAGGCTGGAAAGGACCAGAAAAGTTTCACGGACATCCTGTAGAAGGATCATTTCATTCTCACGGTATCCCTTTTGGAAATCCAAAGAAAAATCCAGACGAATTCAAAATTGTTGAAAAATGGTTAAAAAGCTACAAAGTTCATCAACTTGTAGACGAAAAAGGACAACCAATTAAAGAAGTTATGGAATTTGTCCCAACCGGAAAATATCGACTTGGAATGTGCAAACATGCAATCGGAGGATCTCAAACAAAAGATCTTAAGCTACCAAATTCTTCAAAATATGCTGTTAAATTCAAAAAAAGAGGATCTACTCAAAAAAGCTCAATGAAAATCGCTGGAGAATTCTTCCGCGACACTTTCAAAAACAACAAAAAGAACTTCAGAATGTTCTGCCCTGACGAAATGCTTTCCAATAAACTAAATGCCGTTTTCCAAGAAACAAAACGCGCTTATATGTGGCCACTTAAAGAAAATGACGAACTAATGCACCCGGAAGGAAGGGTTATGGAAGTCTTATCAGAACATACTCTACAAGGATGGATGCAAGGTTATTTATTAACAGGAAGACACGGAGTATTTGTCAGCTATGAAGCTTTCACAACAATTATCAACAGCATGGTTGACCAATACGCAAAATTCATCAAACAAAGCTTCAACATCAAATGGAGAAAACCTATTCCAAGCGCAATTTATCTTCAATCAAGTGTAGGTTGGAGACAGGATCACAATGGCTTTTCTCACCAAAATCCAAGCTTCGTAAGTAATGTATTACAAAAACACGGAGAATTCTGCCAAATTTACTATCCAGCAGATGCAAACAGTATGCTAGTTGCCCTCGAAGAAACCATGCAAAGAAAAGATTCAATCTGCGTCATAGTCGCAGGAAAAAGAGATCTCCCACAATGGTTAACACTTAAAGAAGCAAGAGAACAAGCAAAAGTGGGAATCGGAATTTGGGATTGGGTTGGCGGAAAAAAAGCCAGTAAAAATCCTGATGTCGTTCTTGCATCTGCGGGAGACTACATCACCCAAGAAGCAATTTTAGCAGTAAAGATGGTAAAAAAACTAGTACCAGAAATCAAAGTCAGATACGTAAATGTTTCGGAATTAACATCAATGTGTCTTGGTGATTATTGTGCACATCCAGGTTCTTGCCTAACACAAACTGGCGTAGATCACTATTTCACTAAAGACAAACCAGTAGTTTTTAGTTACCACGGATATATCAACGATGTAGAACAAATACTTTGGCCATATTCAAATGCAGAAAGATTCACACTTCGCGGCTACCAAGAACAAGGATCTACAACTACCGCATTCGACATGAAGATTAGAAACGGAGTTAGTTGCTTCCACCTTGCAAAAGACTTAGTCAAAAAAGCAGCAAAAAACAACAAAAAAATCGCAAAAAAATGCGACAAAATTGTTGCACAAATCCACGAAGAAATCATCAATCACCAAAAGTACATCATAGAAAATGGCGATGACCCAGATTCAATAAAAAATCTAAAATGGTAACAATTGAACGAAAAAAAATTGTCATCTTGGGTGCAGGCTTTGCCGGACTTAAAGTAACTCAAGAATTACAAAAAAAACTCTGCCATAAAGACTACGACATAATTCTTGTTGATAAAAACAACACTCATTTATTTAGAGCAGATCTTTATGAAGTTGCTACAGCCTTTAACGAAGAAATCACAGAAGAGTGCCTACTTATACTCAAAAATACAATCGCAACACCCATCTCTGACCTTATTAACGAAACCAGAGTAACCTTTCTTCACGATTGTGTCGAAAAAATCAATGCGAAGAAAAAGGAAATACAACTTAAAAACAATGGAAAACTTGATTACGAATTTTTAGTTGTTGCACTAGGTAGTGTTACAAACTTCTTTAACGTTCCAGGCTTAGAAGAAAATTCTTTACCATTAAAAACAATTCAAGACGGCTTAAGAATAAATTGCCATTTAGATCAGTTTTTCTTAGATCTTTGGAAGAAAAAAGAAAAAAAAGACATATATATTTCTATTGGTGGTGGAGGAGCAACTGGAGTAGAAGTAGCAGCAGAACTAGCTAATTCAGTAAAAAAACTATGCAAAAAATACAAATACCCAAAGTCAAAAATTCATATTCAAATCATCGAAGCTGGAAGCACTTTAGCTGCACTCGATAAAAAAGGAACTGAATTAATCCTAGAAAGATTTAAAGAGAAAAAAATTGAAGTATACCTCAATCACAGAATCATAAAAGTTTCCAAAAATAAAATAGATATCCAAAACCTCCAAGGTGAAAAAATAAAGTTAGATAGTCAACTAAACATTTGGACTGGTGGCGTAAAAGTAAACCCAATAGTCGCAGACTCAATCGGCGAAGTTTCAAAAAGAGGAGCAATTTACGTAAACGAATTTCTACAAAGTAAAGACTACAAAAAAGTATATGCGGCTGGTGACAATGCTTATTTTGAAGACCCAGATGAACCATCTAAAAGGCTGCCAATGTTAGCAAGCTACGCTAATCAACAAGGAAAAGTAATTGCCCATAACATCCTCAAAGAAATTTATGGTGGACAAAGAAAAATTTATAAACCAAAAGGAGAACTTTATATCCTTCCAATTGGAGGAAAATTCGCAATCTGGAAAATCGGACACAAAATTCTTTCCGGAACTTGGGTTTGGATGGTGAGAAGACTTTGGACTCTAAAATACGACCTATCCATACTCCCCTTCTTTAAAGCCATCAGAAAATGGCAACACGGTTCAAAAATATTTGTCAAAAACGACTGAATAAAAACGTTTGTTAATATTTGTTCTTTTTAGAAAAAAGTGGAATACTTAGTATCCTAACTAAAAACAATGAACACAAGCGAAAAATCTTGGTATTTAAAACAAATTAATCTTTTCAAAGGGATCCCACCCAAAGAGATTATGGCTATCGCTCAACAAACCGTAGAAAAAAACTGCAACAAAAAAGAACTCTTATACACACCCTTTGAAAAACAAGACTCAATTTGTGTACTCAAAAAAGGAGAAGTTACACTTTATCATTCACATCACGGCAAAAAAATAATCATAGATGTTCTAAAACCGGGATCAGTATTTGGAAACTTAAATTTTTCAGACAATAAAAACAACCAAGATCATTTTGCTGAAGTAACTCAAAAAGCTTCAATCTGCTTTTTTTCATCTAGCGATTTCAAGAAAATCGTAAAAGCAAAACCTGAAATAATGATGAGATTAATAACCGCAATGAGCGATAGACTCAACGATTATGAACAAAGAATTAAGAGTAATCTTTTTGATGCAAAAGAAAAAATCATTCACCACTTAGAGTTAATCCATTCTAAAAACAAAAAAAACATATTCAACAAACTTCGTGGTAAAACAGCAAAAATCACTCATGAAAAATTAGCTCAACATACAGGTCTTTCAAGAGAAACCGTAACCAGAGCAATAACTGCTTTAAAAAAAGAAGGCAAAATCACTACAGCTAACGAAAACAATAACATAGAACTTTTCAATAAAGACACTCACAAAGTATAAAACTTCTCACAAAATTAAGAAATCAGCAAAACTTTACAAACTTAGTCTAGTGACGAATATCACTTCCAAAGAGAATAGACATAGATTAAGATCTCTCTAGAATTAATAAATCTATAATTTTTCAGTATGAATAAAAAAGTAATTTTAATCGGGGTATTCACAATCCTAACTAGCATGCTAATCACAGCCTGCAACACAAATAACAATCAAGATCCATCTGATCCAAGTAACGCAATGATGGAAATTGAACTACCAGACCCTCTAACTGCTGAGGAATCAGAAAAATACAAATCTGACCTACCAGTAGAAGAAAAAATAACACTTGCAAAAGAACTCGCTAAACAAATGCCAAAAGATGGCCTAGATCAAATGGAAGCATTGTTTCCAGATCTAAACAAAACAAAAAAAATAGCAAACGAAGATCCAAAAAACATGATGAAAATGGGGCAAGAAAGCTGGTATTACACTGAAGAAGGAAACCTAACAATCGTAATCTGTGATTCAGTTCGAAGTCCAATTTATGTTTTTGAAGGAGATGAAGTAACTGAGGAAAACATTAATGAAGCTATGAACAGCATGACTGGCAACAGCTCAAGCACAACTGAGGAAGACAACAGTTCAGAAACTGAAGAAGTAGAAACAGACGAATCAGAATCTGATGAACTAAGCTCAGGTACAACAATTACTGCAGTAGCAAGTTACAAAACTGAAGAACCAGTTTACGAAGATTTCTCTCAAGAAAAATACGAAGAACTAAAAGGGTCTAAACCAGTAGTACTATTTTTCCACGCTGAATGGTGCCCAACATGTAAACAAATCGAAGGTGATGTTACAACTGAATTAAGTAACTTCCCTAAAGGAACAAAAATCTTACAAGCAGATTTCGACACTGAAAATGAACTAAAGGCTGAATATGATATCGTAGTCCAATCAACTTTAGTTGTACTTGATGCTGATGGAAACGTAGTAGAAAAACTAGCTGCACCATCAAATAGTGAAATTATTTCAACAATCAATGATTCACTTTAAACAAAGTCTGTAAAAACATGAAAAAGGGTGAAAGATAATTTTCACTCTTTTTTTATACCATCCACAACCCCCTCCCGCCACAGGGAAAATCAGCACAATTTTCTCAAATAATAATTAAAATTTCCTAAATTTTTTCTAAAAAAACATACCACACC
>CAYNUR010000088.1:0-5615 GCA_964400435.1 uncultured Candidatus Peribacteria bacterium | reverse complement strand
AGTAAAAGTACCAAGTGAAAAATACTACGGATCATTTACCACCAGAGCAAAAGAAAACTTCCAAATCTCAGGAATCGTTTCACCAGAAACATTCAGAAAAGCCCTTGGTTTAGTTAAACTTTCAGCAGCAGAAACACACATAAAGTTAAAGTTGATTAATCAAAAAAATGGAAAAGCCTTGATACAAGCATGCAAAGAATTTATGGAAGGAAAATTTGATCAAGAATTCGATATCGACATTTTCCAAGCAGGTGCTGGAACTAGCTACAACATGAATTCAAATGAAATCATCGCCAATAGAGCAAATGAAATACTAAAAGGAAAAAAAGGTGAATATAAATTTATTCATCCAAACAACCATGTAAACATGGGACAATCAACAAATGATGTAATCCCAACAGCAAGCAGAATCGCCACACTTCTCGCTCTTCCTATACTTTTAAAAGAAATCGAAGAACTAGAAAAAGAAATTTCAAAACTAGCCAAAAAACACAAAACACTTCTAAAAGTGGGACGAACCCACATGCAAGACGCAGTACCAATTACTTTTGAACAAGAGTTCGACTCATATCTTCAAGCTATCAAAAAATCTCGAAAATTCATCCAAGAACAAAGCAAAGATTTACAAATTCTAGGAATCGGAGGAACAGCTGTAGGAACAGGTATCAACTCTCATCCGAAATATAAAGACCTAATGGTCAAAAGTCTAAGCAAACACACAAAAATAAAATTTAAATCAGCAAAAAATCTCACAGAAATTGCAAATAACATGAATTCATTCATGAATTTTTCAGCAAGTCTCAGATCACTCACCACAAATATTCTAAATCTTGTTGGAGACCTCAAATTAATGAACATGGGACCAAAAGCTGGATTAAACGAAATAAAACTGCCAGAAGTTCAACCTGGATCTTCAATCATGCCTGGAAAAATAAATCCCTCAATTCCAGAATGTCTAGAGATGATTTGCTTCCAAGTTCTAGGAAACGACAAAACAATCGAGCTTGCAGCGCAAAGAAGTCAATTCGAACTAAACGTACTTTGCCCAATTATAATGTTCAATCTTCTTCAATCGATTGAAATTCTCACCAACGGAATCAAAACTTTAAATAACTTCTGCATAAAAAACATTAAAGTCAACATCGAAGAAATAGAAAAAACATTCAACAACAGTTTAGCTACTGCTACGGCTTTGAATCCATACATTGGCTATTCAAAAACAGCTGAGGTAGTAAAAAATGCATTAAAAAAAGGTATAACTATTAAAGAAGAAGTAAAAAGTCAAAAACTTCTCAGTGATAAAGATCTAGAAAAAGCACTCTCAGTGAAATCAACAACTCAACCTAATCTATAGTCATAGTCTCAACCACTTGAGGCAAAATATCTTTCTCACTTCCAAAATAAAGACTTGGCACTCGAATATTCACCATATAAATGACAGATTTATCGTCACTCATCGCGAAAAAGTGCCTTACTGCTTCCTTACCAAAACTTTGGTTAATATAAACACCATAAAAACCTTCATGATCAACAAACTCAGTCTCAAAGCCTGTATACTCATTAGCAATAAATTCTGCTAAATCCTGATATCCAACATCATTCTTCACTGCAGAAACTATTATCTCCCTTTCATACCTCTCATTCACATTTTCCAACTCAACCATTTTCCGCATCAAAACACCATTACCAGTGGACATATTTTCCACTTCATAATCTTCCAAAAGCTGAACACTAAAACCATATTCATCATTATAATAAATAGGCTTATTCGTTAATGAGCTTGTCATAAATTCAACTAAATCAATACAACCAACAACACCAGTTGCTTCATCAAATGACCAAAAAGCAAAATCTAAATCTTCATCTACACCTAAATAAGCGATTAACAAATCACCACTATACCAAGCTTCATAATATGAACCATCTAGCTCATTTCTCTCTTTCTCTAAAAATCCTTCATAGGCATTTAATCTTTCAAAATTATACGTAGAAGTCTTAGCATAGCTAACCTTACAATCTTCATAAGTCAAAGTCCCCTCAACTTCACCAGGTTTTACAAAACTACCTTCAGGATACTTAAAGTAATATTTTTCGATTCCTTCATCAGTAAACTCTAATTCATAGAAAACAGAATCTTGCCACAAGACAACTTCCTCGCTTGAACAAGAAGATAATAAAACCACCGAGAACAATGTAAAAAACAGCTTCTTCATCATAAATTATTTTGCTATCATCGCGACACTTTACAAGTACATTATATGCAAGTTTCAGAAATCTTCTATAGCATTCAAGGAGAAGGGGTAAATATCGGAGTCCCAGCAATCTTCATTCGCTTAAGTGGATGCCATTTAAGGTGTGTTTGGTGTGACACAAAATACACCTGGCCTTTAAAAGCTGGCAAACAAATGACTCATCAAGAAATAATTTCTGAAATCAAAAAACACCCAAGTAAAAACCTTGTAATCACTGGAGGAGAACCATTAATTCAACAAAAAGAATTGAAAGAATTCTTAGAAAAAATACCTGAATACTACGTAGAAATCGAGACAAGCGGGAATATTTATCCAAAACTCGGAAAAACAGTAAATCACTACAATTGCTCACCAAAACTCTCAAACTCAAAAAACGTAAACTTTAGTTTAAAAAAATTCCCGAAATCAAAGACTTATTACAAATTCGTAATCGACAATCCGCAAGACTTACATGAAACTGAAGAAATGGTTGCAGAACACAACCTTGATCGACAAAAAGTAATTTTGATGCCTCAAGGAACAACAAAAGATGAAGTAGGCCCAAAAATGGATTGGCTAGCAGAACTTTGCAAAGAAAAAGGATTTCGTTTAACACCACGTTTGCATCTTGAAATTTGGGGTAATCAAAGAATGAAATGACAAAAAATAAAGATAAAACAGCATTAATCGTACTTTCAGGAGGTCAAGATTCTACAACTTGCTTAGCTTGGGCAAAACAAGAATTCAAAGATCTCTTAGCAATTACTTTTGACTACGGACAAGTACATAAAACAGAGTTAGATTCAGCAAAAAAAATCTGTGAAATAGAAAAAATCCCACTTAAAATTCAAAAAATAGATCTATTCAAAGATTTAACTAAAAATGCACTTATAGATAACTCCATTGAAATAGAAGAAATCCCAAACACTAACCTTTTCACAACATTTGTAGACGGCAGAAATCATATTTTCTTATCTATCGCCGCAATTTACGCTAAACAATTCGAAATCAAAGACATAATCACTGGAGTTTGCGAAACAGATTATAGTAATTATCCAGACTGCAGAGACGAATTCATTAAGTCCCTAGAAAAAACCCTTTCCTTAAGTATGGATTACAAATTCAAAATTCACACACCTTTAATGTGGCTTACAAAAAAAGAAACTGTGGATTTAATAAATGAATTAGGAAAATTAGAGCTTCTAAAACACTCACACACCTGCTATAAAGGACTTCGACCCGCGTGTGGAAAATGTCCGGCCTGCCAACTCAGACTAAAAGGATTCGAAGAAGCAGGAATCAATGACCCCTTAGAATATCAAAATGACTGAACAAACTTTTAAAAATTACCAAGAAGGAGAAGATTATCTTGAAAAAGACGCAAAATTAATTCGAGAAGAATTAAAAAAAGATTTCCCATTGCTAAACTTCAAGTTCCAAAGCCAAGGACCTGGAGAACATTGGATTTCAATATCTTCCCCAGAATTCACAGCAATCTGCCCATTTTCCGACTATCCAGATTTCGGAGCAGTTACAATTGAATATGTACCTAATGAAAAATGTTTAGAATTAAAGTCATTCAAGCTTTATATCAACGCCTTCCGGGACATTAAAATATTCCACGAAACTGCAACAGAAGTGATCTTCCAAGACTTTATTGAAGCAATCGAACCTCAAAAAGCAAAAATTGAATTCGACATGAACGTACGAGGAAATGTAAAAACAATTTGTAGAAAATTCTATAATTGCGAAAAAACTGATTCCTAACAACCTTATTGACAATATCGATCAAACATCATAAATTACCTTCACATTCTAATTTTCAAGGAAATGACTAATAAATCATCAAGTAAACAACACGGTCTGGTTGGAAATAAAAGACCAAAAAGTAAATTAAGAAAACGTAGAAATAAAGCAAAAGCTAGAGCTAGAAGAGAAGCTAGACAAGAAGCAATGCAAGCAGATAGCAAGAAAACTACTAAAGTAGAGAAAAAAGAAACAACAGCAAAAAAGCCTGCAGAAAAAAAAGCTAAAACTACAACAAAGAAAGAAACTACTAAGAAAAAAGAAGATAAGTAGTTTATGATAATTCTTTCAAAAGATAATGAGAACCAGTCACTACAACGATTTGGTTCTCTTTTTTTGTAGCCAAAAGCTTTTTCAAAGCTATTCTAGAATTTTGTTCACAGAACAGTAATTTCTCAGTTGAAAAAAACTCCTTTAAATTCTCCATAGGTAATTTTCTATCTAATTCCACCTCAGTCAAAACAACACCTGTAGCAAAATTGTTAATCAGGATTGAAATATCCTCAAATTTCTTATCTCTCAAGGTCGAATACAAAAAAAGAAATTCCTTATCTGGAAAATTAACTTTTAGAGAACTTAATAAAGATTCAATACTCGCCACTGTATGTGCCATATCAAAAACAACACTTTCACCTTCAAATAAGCGAGTCTGAAACCTCCCTTTCATAGAGAACCCCTCAGCAATTATTCTAAAAACTTCTAAATCAACATCCTCAAAAAGTTCTTTCAAAATCAAAAGTGCCAAACCGAAATTCTCGATATTCACAAAACTCTTAATCTTCAAATCTTTAACTTCAATGCCATCTAGAAGCAAATCTACAAGAAAACAACCAGATTTCTGCCTAACAAAAAAGTTAACTTCATTTTCAAATAAACAAGCTCTCTGAACAACCTCATCAAAGTCATCATTTAATATCTTCATAACTTCTTCACTTTGTTGGCCAATTGTAACTGGAATTTTATCCTTAACTATTCCCAATTTCTCCCCCACTATCTCAGATAAATTATCACCTAAAATTCCCAGATGCTCTTCTTCAATTCGTGTAACAACAGAAACAATTGGACTTACAATATTTGTAGCATCTAATCTCCCTCCCATACCAACTTCCAAAATCGCATATTCTAAACCAGAATTCGTAAAGTATTTTAAAACCAAGGCAACAAGAAATTCAAAATAAGTACAATCCTGATATTTAACACCATCCTCAGTTTCTAAAAACTTCTTTAATTCAAAAACCAATTCAGAAAATTCATTTTCCGAAATTATTCCATCATGTGTCCAAAAACTTTCACAAATACTATTTAAGTATGGAGAAGTAAAAAGCCCCACAGCCTTACCTTTCTCTCTCAAATATTTAGCTAAAAAAGTCGAAACCGTCCCTTTTCCCTTTGAACCAGCCACATGAATAAACTTCAACTTTTCCAGTTGAACATTAAAATCCTTCAAAAAACTTTTAAAGCGACTTAAATTAAAGTTTTCTTCATCATATTGATAGTCAACAATCTGCTGATAAGACTTAAATGATTCCAGAAAATTAACGGCTCTTTCAAAATTCATGATTTTTGATATCTTTAATC
>CAYNUR010000087.1:0-5693 GCA_964400435.1 uncultured Candidatus Peribacteria bacterium | reverse complement strand
GCTCCACCGATGCCGATTAGTATTAAATCCTTTAGATTAAGCTCTTTTTTGAATTGAATGAAACTTTCTGCTTGATGCATGGATAAGTTTCTAATAGCTGCACCTGAAACTCCAGCTATTGGTCTGTTTTCTCCGAAGGAAGCTTTTCCTTCTTCGTTGATTACTTTCATTCCGTAAGTGTTTGTAGAGGAAATTCCATCAATGATTCCAGCGGTCATTTCCATGAATTTTTTAAGATAAATTTGATTTGAATAGTATCCAACTTTGACCAATAAAGGCTTATCTTTTAAAATTTTTTTCATTTTTTTACAGATTTTTGTTGATGCTTCTAGATCTTGATAAATCAATCCCTCCGCTCCTGTATTTGGGCAAGCTAGGTTAATTTCAACTAAATTAGCTGTTGTTTGATTAGCTAATTTAGCTAAGTATTCGGCGTCTTCTAGTTGGCTTCTTTCTTCCAGTGGGGAAGTCATTAGAGAAAGGATAAGTAATTGACCTTCTTTAAGATTTTGGTTTGCTAAGTTGAAGTCTTCTATCCAATATTCTGGTTTTGGTGATGCTACTCCAAAACTGTTTGCTGTTGTTGGTTCCTGTTCATTCACTAATTCTTGAATAGATTTTATTGTCTTTTTTAGCTCTTCTTTGTTCAATGAATTTTTTTGATCAATATGGATCCAGTTGGGTAAATCATGACCGTACCATTCTTTACTTCGCATTGTTTTGTAAGTTAGTAGGTCGTAACCTAGTTTGCTTACTGTTTTTATGAATCTTGAATTTGCCGTAAGTGGACATGCTGGAATTCCAAAAGGTGAGTTTAGTTTATTTCCAAAAAGAGAGATTGATTTGTCTTTACCATTTATTTTGGGGAATTCCTGATTCCAAAATGGTCCAAAGGTAGCATTAAATTCAAACGATTTTGTGTTGTCGTATAGATAGGTTTGCATGGTTTTTTAGATTATCTCGAGTGCTTTTTTGCGAATGTGATTTGCTGAAATTCCACCTGTTTCATAAAGTTCATCTGCTTTTCCAGACAGTTGGTATTCTTGAACGGCAATATTTTCAAACCTTTCAAGTTGTATGCCATTTTGATTTGTAAAGAGAGCGATTTGACTAGCTAAACCGGAAAGTGGATTGTGATCTTCTGCTGTAATAACTTTTTTTGTCTTTTTAATCGAATCAAGAAGGTTTTGATCGAATTTTTTAATTGAACTGACTGCAATAATTTCGACAGAAGCAGCAGGTTTTTGTTTAAGAATTGCTTCTCTTGCTTTTAATGCTTCATTAACCAGTGGTCCTGTTGCAATGATTGTAAGGTCTGAACCTTCTCTAATTGTGTCGGTTTTTCCGTATTCGTATTTGTAATTTTCGTCATAGAAAACTGTTCCGTCTTCTTTTGTAATTACTGGGAACTTATGCCTTCCCATTCTTACGTAGAAATTTCCATAATGTGAAGCAATGTAACGAATAATTCGGTCCGTTTGGTTTGGGTCAGCTGGTTCGATAACCATTGTGTTGAAGAATCCTAACATTGATCCCATATCGTCGATTGCTTGATGTGTAGGCCCGTCTTCTCCCACTGATAGTCCGCAATGAGTAGCGACCATCTTTACATTTGTATAGTTGATGTCATTTACTCTGGCTTGATCTTTTGCTCGGCTAGTCATGAATGCACCAAATGTTGAAGTAAATGGAATGAACCCATCTAAACTAAATCCACCTGCTGATGACACCATGCTTTGTTCTGTGATCCCGAACTCGATGTATTGATCTGGTAATTCTTTATAAACTCCATCAGTTTTTACAGACCCCATTAAATCTGCTGTAAGTGCAATTACTTTTTCATTTCTTTTCGCTAGGTCAAGAAGTGCTTTTCCGTATGCAGAACGGCAATCAGTTACAACGTCAGCTGCGTAAATGAATGGTTCACCTTGATCGATTTCTACTGAACTTAACAATTCTGGATAGAGGTTTTTTTCTGGCTTCCAGTTAATGTTATTTTTCTTGAACTCGTTTATGTTTTCTTTTTCTTCTGAATTTAATTCGAGTTTTTGAAGTGCATTGTTCACTAATTCAACTTCATCTTTAGAAGGGGATTTTCCGTGCCAAGTTGATTTATGATCTTCACCTTCTTTTTCCATGAATTCAATACCTTGTCCCATAATTGTGTGACCGACAATTACTACAGGTTTATCTTGTTTGTGTGCTTCGCTTAAAGCTTTCCACATATCTTGAAAATCGTGACCGTTTGTTTCGATAACATGCCATCCGGCAGCTTCAAAAGTTTTGATGATATCAATGTCGAAAGTTTCTTTTAGACTAGCAGTTAGTTGAACTTTGTTATAGTCGATGAATAAGATGTAATTGTTCAAGTTGTAATTTTTTGCAAAGTGCATCATTTCATAAACTTCACCTTCTTGAGCTTCACCATCTCCTGCAATTGCGAAAACTTTTTTATCTGAACCACGCATTTTTTCTCCTTTTGCGAATGCTGCAGCAACTGCAACTCCAATTCCTAAAGGTCCTGTTCCATAATCAATTCCTTTAACATGTCGAGTGATGTGACCTTCATAAATTGATCCAACTTTTCTAAAATCTTCTACTACTTCTTCTTTAGGAATGTAGTCCATTTCGGCAAGAGTTGAGTAAACGGCTGGTGAAATGTGTCCGTTCGATACGACTAGTCGATTTCCATTTTGACCAATCAAAAAAGTGTATAGCAAAGCTAAATAATCAATTGTTGAAAGTGATCCACCTGGGTGTCCACTTTGAGCATTAAAAACCATTTTTAGGATTGAGTGTCGGCACGCCTTTGAAAAAGTATTGAGAAATTTTATTTGTTCTTCAGATAAATTTTCTCCTAATTTAGGAATTTCCATTTTCTCTTAAGTTAGATTTTAGATCGAACTTCGGCTTTGTTGCTTTTTGTTCGGGGAATAAACTACTTGAGAAGTAATTGTTTGGTCAATGTTTTTGAAAGTTCTACTCCAGGTTGGTCAAAGGCATTTATTTCGAATAGTTCACCAAGGATGGCGATTGATCCTTCGAATAGCATAAAAAGTTGTCCAATAGTTTCTTCATTTACTTCATTTATCTCGATAGTAATATTTGGCCTATCGTTTTGATTAAATGACTGAATAGTCCCTTCCATTTCAGTATGAATTAGTTTGTTAAAACTAAGGTCTTTTATATAGTCAACTATTGGGTTATCCGGATAAGGATTTTTGATTTTAAGTTCCGGTCCTTGTTGATTTACTTTTATTAAGATGAAAAGTTTATCATTTGGTCCTTCATTGTAGAGTTGATTCTGAGAATGTTGATCGGTTGCACCTAAGGCATTTATTGGAGTGATTCCAACGTTAACTTCTTTGCCTTTGTTGTTAGATTTTTTTCCGATACTTTCTGCTAGAAGTTGGCGATACCAATCGGCGAATTTTATTAGTTTTTGAGAATAGGGAAGTAAGACGTTTATTGTTTTTCCCTTCTTTTCTAGCTCGAATTGTAGTTTCGCCAGTTGAAATGCTAGGTTGTTTTCAAAATTTTCTGATAAGAATCTAGTTCTCATTTTTTTTGCTCCTTCGATTAATTTCTCAATGTTTATTCCAATTAAGCTTGCTGGAAGTAAACCAACAGGTGTTAGGACTGAAAATCTACCTCCGACATTTTGTGGAATCTCGAAAGTGGGAATTTTTTCTTCTTTGGCTACTTCTCTTAATAGGCCTTTTTCTGGGTCGGTGATAAAAACGAAATGCTCATTTAAGTTTAGATTTTCTTTTAGTACTTTTTCTCTGAAATAAAAGAATTGAGATAGCGTTTCAGGAGTTCCTCCAGATTTTGTAATTACTAAGAAAAGTGTCTTTTCTAATTCAAGAATATCTTCAGTTTCTTTGAGAAGAACAGGGTCTATATTGTCTAAAATATGTAGTTTTGGAAAATTTGTTTCTAAACTATCTTCATAAAGATGCTTTAAACTTTGTTTTAAGCAAATTGCTCCTAGTGCTGATCCTCCAATTCCAAGTATTACTATGTTTTCATATTTTCCTTCTACTTTTTTTGTGAAATCTTTGATTTTATTAATTGTAGCTTCGTCATCTAAAATTTCATAAAAACCTTGGTTTCTTTGGTGAATTTTTTCTAGATACTCTTTGATTTGTGAATCTTTAGTTTTTAATTCATTTTCGGAAACACCGTGATTTTTGTCTATTTCCTGTAGATTTTGCGTGTGGAGCTTTATCATTAATTTGTTATTAATTTTTCTTAAGTGATTTCCAGTCATTTAGAAATCTTTCAAGTCCGATGTCTGTAAGTGGATGTTTTACTAATTTATCAAAAATTTCAGGTGGCATCGTTGCTATATCTGCTCCGGCAAGTGCAGAATCTAAAACGTGTTTTGGATGTCTAATGCTTGCAGCTAGAATTTCTGTTTCAAATCCGTAATTATCATAGATTGTTACGATTTCATCGATAAGTGCTACACCATCGTATGAGATGTCGTCGATTCTTCCAATAAAAGGACTAACTAATGTTGCACCGGCTTTGGCCGCCATAATTGCTTGTGTCGCCGAAAATACCAAAGTTACATTTGTGTTGATTCCTTGATTATTAAATTCTTTACAAGCGATAAGTCCATCTGGTGTAAGAGGAACTTTTACGTAAACATTTGGGTGCCATTTTGCATATTTTTCTCCTTCTTTAATCATTTCTTTTGCATCTGTTGCGATTACTTCTGAGCTGATTGGTCCATCAACAACTTCAGCGATTTCTTTGATTCTTTTTTCTAAATCGACACCTTCTTTTGCAATTAATGTGGGATTTGTCGTGATACCATCAACTAGTCCCCAAGCTGAATATTTTTTAATGTCTTCAACATTGGCTGTATCAAGAAAGAATTTCATGGAAGCTTTGTTTAATTTTTTTGTCTAATTCAACTATAGTTGAATATGCTTTTAAGTTTCAATGTCTTTTAGAATGTTTTGTTCAATTTCGATTGGACCAAGATATCCAGAGTTTAGAATGTAGGTTTCAATTTTTTTGTCAAAACCTGTTAAGACTGAAATTCCAGTTAGAATCAATAAAATTCCAAGAATTTTTTTGAACCAACCTTTTGGATTTGCTGCAAATTTGAATTTTTGTGAAACTTTTTGTCCTCCATATCCGATTGCTAATAGTGGAATGGATAGTCCAATTGCGAAAGCTAAAAGGGCGAAAAATCCTTTTGAGAAATTTTCAGGTAAAACGATTGCTAGTAAAAGTGCATAAGTTGGTGAGCATGTTGTAAAAACTGGACCGAGTGAAGCTCCCAATAAAACTGCGCCAGTTGTTCCTTTCTTTTGTCCTGACTTAGCCATAACTTCTTCGCTTTTGTTGAGCTTTAATTTGAAGGCAATTTTTGTCCAAATATCTGGGAATAAAATTGTTAAACCAAAGAATGTAATTAATCCACCAGAAATAATTTTCCAAAATGAATTTGGTATTCCGATAAATGCTGTTGTGGCTTTGAGTAATAAAGTGAAAATTATGATAGAGATGACTAATGATCCGACAATTATTAGTGGTCTCCACTTGTTTTTTTCACCTACTGTTCCTCCGAGAATTATTGGTAGAAGGGAGATAGTGCATGGTGCAAGAATTGTTAAGAATCCTGCAATTAAAGATGATATTAAAAGTTCCATTTATTGATTTAGATTATTTTAGTT
>CAYNUR010000086.1:0-5700 GCA_964400435.1 uncultured Candidatus Peribacteria bacterium | reverse complement strand
ACGTCAAAAAGACAGAGATTAAAAGGAAAAAATAACAACTGACTAAACCTATCCACATCAATAGCCCTCCAAAAGTCAATTGATCTAAATAATCACACTCGCACTCATAAACAGAAAGTATAATTTCAAAAAAACTATATTCATTAATATTCAATAAAACCCAAGGAAGATAGGTTAAAAAACCCGACAATAGAACTAAACAAAAAGCAATTACTTTCCTCTTACAAAAAAACTTTTTCTCAATCGGAGTAATCAAAAACAAGAAAAGCAAAGAAGGAATTAAAACAATCGACATTAAACGAGTTAACTCTAAAGAGCCCAAAGTAATTCCAAATAAAATAGCAACTAGCCAATAGAATTTCCCTTTCATGGACATAGCCAAATAAACCGACCACAATAACAATGGTAGGTAAAAATTTTCCGTCATAATCATACTCGGAAAACCAATATGATAAGGCAAAAAAGCTAAAATCAACAATCCAAAAATCTGATATTTTCTCTCAACAAATCGCCTCAGAATCAACCAAGCCGGAAAAACAATCGAAGAAGAATATAAAATATTCAAAACCTGCATCGCTTCATAAAAATGCCCCTTAAATAAAAAAGCTGGCGATAAAAAAATCGGATAAAGAGGAGGAACCATCGTCGAATCAGGTCGCAAAACTTCACCACTCCAAATCGCCTCAGCAAAAAGCCGATAAAGATATTCATCATGAAAATCGACAGGCCCCTTAAAAATAAAAACCCATGACACTTTAAATAAAACCAATGCAAAAAAAATCAGCAAAGGAAAATATTTTTCGAGGAATTTTTTCATCTAATTTAATAAATCGGCAACTTTTTGGATTTTCTTATCCTTAAAAAATTTACGATATCCTTTGTATTTATTCCACCTCAAAGTCCAATTAAAATATTTCCTCTTATGCTTAGTCAAAGTCCCCTCATTTCTAGAAAATAAAATCGGCTTCATAGCACGATAAGCAAAATTTAAACCACCCAAAACCAAAGTTGCTCTTTTTCCAAAACTAAAATATCTATCTAAATGCGGATATTTATCAATAAAATAGCCTAATGAATACCCAGCATGAAATTGTTTCTTAAAGAAAACATCAAATTCAGGATGATAGTCATGAAAACTAATTGCATGCGCATTATATAAACATTTTTCACCAATCACACTTAATCGATAACCCAAATCAATATCTTCAACTCCATAAACCTTAAACCCCTCATCAAATCCACCAACTTCCTGAAAAGCTTTCTTTCTTACAGAAATATTTCCAGTATAAAAATAATGATAATTAACTTCTTCATCATCTTCAAAAGGGAAAATATTCTGCGCGCCACTAACTCGCAAATATTTCAAAAACATACTATCAGATTCTCCCCAAGAATTTTCGAAATACCCTAAAACACTTCCTTCAAAATTAGCATGACTCGTCAAATGCTGTTCAACCAATTCCTTACAAGCCAACATATCGTCATCCATAAACAAAATAAGATCTGTTTCGGCTTTTTCAGCACCTAGATTTCTTGTTGGAGATGCTCCTCTTTTTTTCTGCAAAAAATACTTAAATAAATCAGGATATTTTTCAACGTATTCACCAACAACTTCCTTAGTATTGTCATCAGAATTATTATCTACAACAATCACCTCATATTTTGCTTTATTTACTGTCTGATCAACAAGTCGATCAAGAACTTTTGATAATAATTTTCCACGATTATATGTCGGCACAACTACACTAATTTTTTTCATCTTCAACTGTTAACGAATAATCAGCTCCATAAAATTTAATATTTGGATTAGTCGGTTTTATCGCACGGTGCATCCTTCTGCGCTTCATCAAATGTCCAAAAACTGGAAACTGTGAAAACAAAGCCTTAAGCAAATATTTTCTTTTCTTCATTGGTGTAAAAGGAGAAATAAACAATTTAGAAATCCATAAATTATACTTCATCCACTGCCAAATGCTTCCATATATAAATCTCATTTTTATTCCATTTCTCAAACCATAATAATATTCTGTATAACTTTCTTTTTTATGATGAGCCAAATCCAAAGTATAATGCTTACAACCAGCTTTTGGATAATAAATGCACTTCCACCCATGATTCCACATTCTCCAACTTAAATCGACATCTTCGCAATACAAAAAGAAAGTTTCATCAAAATATCCAGTTTCTTTTAAAGCCTCACGTCTAATCAAACAGCAAGCACCAGAACACCAAGAAGTTTCTCCAGTTTTAGAATCAAAATATTTAGGATGTTCATTTGGAACTTGTCGAGCTTCAATAATACCAATTTTCTTATCAGCTTCAGCTTTTTCAACAAGTTTTTTTATACAATATCTTTTTACTTCAGTATCAATATTTAACAGAAACACATAATCCGCTTGAGAAAGCCTAAAAGCAATATTATTTCCACCAGCAAAACCAGTATTAACCTCAGATTTTATCAATCGGACATTATCCATCTTCCAATCTTTCACCTTCTTTTCTGCAGTTGACCAAGAATCATCAACCGACGCATTATCAATCAAAAAAACATTCAGCTTATCTTTAGGATAATCAATATTCTGAATCGCCTTCAAGTAACTACGAATATAACGTCTAGAATTATAATTAATTGAAATAATATCTACCGTTGGCAAATCCTCTTCTCTTATTTTATCTAAATTCTTTGACATAACTTAAATTAATTTCCTAACTCTTATAGCAAAAACTTTTAGCTTAGTTAAGCTGATTATACTTTTCAAAAATTTCTTCTGGTGACCCTACAGAATGATTCTCACCTTTATGCAACAATAAAACTCTATCGCAATAATTACGAATATTATCAAAATTATGACTAACTAAAATCACAGTTTTTCCTTCTTCCTTAAAGCGATCAAAAACAGCAAAGCATTTTTTCTGAAAATTGATATCTCCAACTGCTAAAACCTCATCCATAATAAAAATCTCAGCTTCAGCCTGTATTGCCACAGAAAAAGCCAATCTTACATACATTCCCGAAGAATAATGTTTCAATTTCATATCAACAAATTCCTCTAACTCCGCAAATTCAATAATTTCATCAAATTTTTCCTCCACTTTCCCTTTTGGAATTTTCAAAATTGCAGCATTAAGAAAAATATTATCACGAGCAGACAATTCAGCATTAAAACCAATACCTAATTCCAAAAATGGCGAAACTTCACCTCGAACTTCCACCTCACCTGAACAAGGATAATAAACCCCAGAAAGAATCTTCAACAAAGTCGATTTCCCACTTCCATTTCGACCAACAATCCCTAAAAATTCACCTTTCTTCACATCAAAACTCAAATCATTTAAAGCTTTAAAATTATTATAATTTCGCTTATTGAAAGCTTTAAACAAAAATTCACGAACAGAATCCCTTTTCTCTTTTGGAATTCTAAATTCTTTATTCAAATTTTTTACTTCTATAATTTTTTCCATATTAAATTAATTCAACAATTCTTCGAGACTGCTTTTTAAAAACAAAAAATGAGCCAATCAACAATACAAACAATCCTGCTAAAACCAAAAAAAGCTCATTTAAATTCGGCAATTCAGAAGAAATCAAAGCAGATTTTCCATTTACTAAAAACCAAGTCATTGGGTTCATATAAACAAAAAATCTATATCCCTCAGGAATTATATCAACTGGATAAATAACAGGCGCTGAATAAAATCCTGCCAATAAAAGAATGTCCCAAATTTGGTTCAAATCACGAAACTTCACATATAAAGGCGCACAAACAAATGAAAATCCAACAATCATCAAATAAATCAATAATGAAATCACTACAAAAATAAATACTCCACTTATTGAAGGATAAATGCCACTAAAAATAAAAAACAAAGACAATATCACTAGATTAATCAAAAAAGTCATTAATATGTTTAATGTTGAAGATAAAACTACAACCCATTTCGGAATATTCAATTTCGTTAATATTGCGGCCTTACTCATCAAAGAGTTTAAACCAACTTTTGTTCCTTCCGAAAAGAAATTCCATAAGACTATTCCAGTCAACAAAAATAAAGAATAATGTTCAACTTCAGCAGCAAAAACATGCTGAAAGACAAAATTCAAAACTAAAAAAATCAAAAGTGGTTTCAAAAGTGACCAAAAATAACCTAAAACCGAACCATGATATCTCAACTTAAAATCCGTTTTTGCAAACGTCCAAAGTAAATACAGATCTTTTTTCTGGCTAGCGTCAATCATAAACAAAATTAGGCGTTAGAATCTTACTCAAAAGCTATGCTAAGATCAAACCATCCTAAATAAACAATGATGCACATTCTCGTTCTTGCAGACCCCCTTGATAATCAGCAAGCAGGAATACATTTCTATACTAAAAACCTGATAGAAGGTCTAATAGAAGCCGCTCCAAAAAATAAATATACCTTCATACACATTAAGGAAAATTCATTTTTCAATGATAAAGAAGAGATAATTCTTCCCTATAAAAATTTCCCTGGCTACAAATCTTATAGAAAGTTTTATTTGATTCCAAAAATAATCAAAAAATTAAAACCAGATGCAGTAATAGAACCTTCACATTTAGGGCCTTTTGGTGTTCCAAAAGAAATAAAGAAAGTAACTCTAATTCACGATTTAACACCAATTCTTTATCCGAAATATCACCAAAACAAAAGTGCTCGAACACATCGACTTTTATTACCAAGAATTTTTAAAAATTCAGATTTAATTCTCACACCTTCAGATAGAACAAAACAAGACATCAAGAATTACTACAATCCGAAATCGCCGATTGAAACGATCCATGCTGGAATAAATCAAAACGTAATAAGATCAAAGAACAGACCAATTAAAGAGCCTTACATTCTCTATTTAGGAACAATTGAACCAAGAAAAAATCTCCAAATGCTTGCTGAAGTTTACAAAGAATTAAAACGCAAAAAAAATATTCCACACAAATTAGTACTCGTCGGCGGAATCGGTTGGAAAATAAAGTCAATTCTACCTGAACTGCAAAACAAAGACATAATCATGACAGACTACATCCCGGAATCAGAAAAATCAAAATGGTATCAACATGCCGAAATGTTTATCTATCCATCATTCTACGAGGGCTTCGGTCTCCCTCCTTTAGAAGCAATGAGTTACGGAATCCCAGTAATCTGCTCAACAGGTGGAAGTTTAAAAGAAATTTATCAAGAAAACGCACTTATGTTCGATCCTCATAATCGAGAAGAACTCAAATCACAAATTAAGAGACTCATAGAAAACCCCACTCTAAAAAACGAATACTCAAAAAAAGGAAAAGAATTCGCTTCAAAAATGACCTGGAAAAATACTGCACAAAAAACACTAACAGCAATTGAAAATTTATTCTAAGAACACATTTTTTTCAAAACTTCCTTAAACTTATCTTTGGAAAAATACTTTAAAGTAAATGAAGTATTTTCTTGATATGAATCATAATTTTCCAAAACCTTCACAACAGCCTCAGACAATTTCTCTACATTACCAACTTCAACTAACTCCGAATTTTTTCCAGAAACCAACATTTTCTGATAAGCCTCTAATTCATAGCCAACAACCGGCGTTCCAGCCGCTAGAGCTTCTAAAACTACAATGCCTTGTCCTTCAACTTCAGAACTCTGAACCAAAATCATCGCCCGTGATAACCACTTTTTCAAAACATCACCACAACAACAATC
>CAYNUR010000085.1:0-5821 GCA_964400435.1 uncultured Candidatus Peribacteria bacterium | reverse complement strand
TCGTTACGATGAGGATCCTTTTAGTATTAAATTTCTGAAATGTCTGGAAAGCAGTTTGTCCCTCCGCACAGTATGGAAGCCGAAATGTCCACTTTGGGATCTTTGCTTGTAGATAAAGATTCAATACTGAAGATTTCAGATTTTATTGGGGCTGATGACTTTTATCACGATGGTCACAAGCTAATTTACCAAGCGATACATGACCTTTATGACAAAAGATCTCCTGTTGATTTAGTTACTCTGACGAATATTTTGGACGAAAGAAGTGAATTGAAACTAATCGGTGGTGCTAGTTATCTTGCACGTTTAGCCAATGAAGTCCCGACGGCTAGTCATGTTTTCCAATATGCAACAATTGTTAAACAAAAGTCTATTCTTCGGAGATTGATTATTGCTGGTGATACAATTAAGGGGTATGGATTTGATGAAAATGAGGAAATTGAAGAGCTAATTGATAAATCCGAAAAGGCGCTTTTTAACGTTTCTCAAACTTATATTTCGGATCGTTTTGTACATGTTAAGGATGTACTAAACACAACTTATGAAAAAATTTCTGATCTACATGACGAAGAAGCTAAAGGTAAATATGCAGGAATGCCTACTGGTTTTAAATCTTTAGACCATATACTTTCTGGATTTCACCCGTCTGATCTTGTAATTTTGGCAGCACGTCCGGCAATGGGTAAAACAGCTTTGGCCCTAAATATCGCACAAAATATCGCTAAACAATCGAAATCAGTTGCAATAATTTCTTTAGAAATGTCAAAAGAACAGTTAGTTGAAAGAATGTTTTGTAGTTTACTTGGAGTTGATTCTTGGAAAATGAGAACTGGTAAATTAAGTGATGAGGACTTCCAGAGAATAGGTGGAGTGATGGATGAAATGAACGCCATGAAGATATTTATTGATGATTCTTTAGGTAACTCAATTTCAGAGTTAAAAGCTAAGGCAAGAAGGTTAAAGATGGAATCTGGATTGGACATGCTGGTTATTGACTATCTTCAGCTAATGAGTGGGGGAAAAAAATATCAATCAAATAGAGTTCAAGAGATTTCTGAGATTTCTCGTTCTTTGAAAGAACTAGCAAGAGATTTGAAAATTCCAATTCTTGCCCTTTCGCAACTTTCACGTGCTGTTGAATTGAGACCGGTAAAAATCCCACAGCTCTCTGATTTAAGGGAATCTGGAGCGATTGAGCAGGATGCGGATGTGGTTATGATGATTTATCGTGAAGATTATTATGAAGAGGATACTGAGAGAAAAGGAGTTACTGACTTATTTATTCGAAAACATAGACATGGTCCGATTGGTCACGTTGAGTTAGCTTTCAATAAAGCTCAACAAAAATTTATGGACTATGAAAAAAGGAGAGATGCAGGTGAATACATTCCTTCTGCAGCAACTGGACCTTTCTAGTAAAGATTATTTTTTATGAGATTGCCTTTTCCATGTTTTTAACTATAATGAAGACGTTTTTACACTTTGAAATATTTAGAAATAATGTCAAAAACTGACAGTAATGAGTACCATGATCGTTTGCAGAAATTAAAGTTTCTGAGAGATTCAGGCGTTATTCCATTTGCAGATAAGTTTGAAAGAACACATATGGCTCAGGAAGCCTTAGATTTTGGTGAAGAAAATGAACTTAGAAAAATTGAAGATATTATAGATGAACCTGGCAAGGAATTATTGAAACTTTCAGGTAGGTTAATGGCTTTTAGATCTCATGGAAAGATTGCTTTTGCACATTTGCAAGATCAATCAGGAAGGATTCAGATCTGCTTTATGCAAGATTTTCTTGGAAAAGAGATCTTTAAAATGCTTAAAAAGCTTGATGTTGCTGACTTTTTAGGCGTACATGGTGAGCTCTTCACAACAAGACATGGAGAAACAACTCTCTTAGTACATGAATTCAAACTTTTATCAAAAGCTCTGAGACCACTTCCGGAAAAATGGCACGGACTAAAAGATCAAGAGAACCAATATCGCCAAAGATATTTGGATACAGTAATGAATCAAGAAAGTTTTGATCGTTTTAAATTTAGAAGTGATTTAATCAGAGAGATGAGAGAGTTTTATTGGAGTGAAGGGTTTATGGAGATAGAAAGTCCAATGCTTGAGAATATTGCTTCTGGTACTACTGCAAAGCCATTCATGACTCATCATAATGCATTTGATATTGATGTTTACCTAAGAATTGCTGGTGGAGAATTGTGGCATAAAATGGCTGTAGTTGGGGGATATGAAAAAGTTTTTGAAATTGGGAGAGTATTCAGAAATGAAGGGATTGATCCAAGCCATCTTCAAGAATTCACAATGGTTGAACATTATGGTTGTTACTGGGATTACGAGGACAACATGAAATTCACAGAACGAATGTTTGACTGGATTATGGATAAACTTCTGGGTACGAAAAAAGTTCAAATGAAGGATAGAGATGGGAATGAAGTAGAAATTGATTTTACAACGCCTTGGCCGAGATTAAAATTTACAGATTTAATTGAAAAAGATTGTGGTATTCAGGTTTTAGATTACGACAATGCTGAAGACTTATTGGAGGAAATAAAGAAGAAAGGAATTCAGATTCAAGATGCTGAAAAGATGGGATATGGAAATTTAGTAGATCATCTCTATAAAAAAGTATCTCGTCCAAAATTAATTCAGCCTTGTTTTGTTGTTCAACACCCGTTGAGTACTAAACCACTTGCAAGGGTTAACGATGATGACCCGAGATTGTGTGATACTTATCAACTACTTGTAAATACTTGGGAGATTGTAAATGCATATAGCGAATTGGTTGATCCAATAGACCAAAGAGATAGGTTGACTAGTCAAGCTATGGCAAAGGCTGGTGGTGATGAAGAAGCGATGATGATGAATGAAGACTACTTACTTGCTATGGAACATGGTATGCCTTGTATGTCTGGATTTGGTATGGGTATTGATAGACTTGTTGCTCTCTTAACTAAACAAGAAAATTTGAAAGATACAGTCCTATTCCCTTTGATGAAGCCTTCTGATGAAGTAAAAAGAAAAGAGCAGAAATTAATGGAAAAGCTTAAAAAATCTATTAAAAAATCAAAAAAGAATGGATAAAATAGCTGTTTTAGATTTTGGAGGACAATATGCTCACTTAATAGCAAATAGAGTAAGGCGACTTGGTGTATATTCTGAAATTGTTGATGGTGAAACTCCTGCTAAAGAGCTAGTGGGTTATAAAGCTTTGATTTTGTCTGGAGGGCCTGCCAGTGTTTATGGAGATGATAGTGCAAGATGTGATTTAGGAATATTTGACTTGGAAGTACCAATACTTGGTATTTGCTATGGGCATCAATTAATTGCTCATTCGCTAGGAGGAAGAGTTGATCATGGTAAAGTACGTGAATATGGCCATGCTATAGTGAAATTCAGCTCCAACGAAGCTATTTTTGATGGATTAGATCCTGATGAAGATGTATGGATGAGCCATTTTGATCAAGTCGTTGAAGCGCCAAAAGGTTTTGAAGTTGTGGGCTCTACAGAGGACTGCCCTATTGCTGCAATGATGGATAAAAAAAGAAATATTTATAGTCTTCAGTTTCATCCGGAAGTTACTCATACTAGCTGCGGAATGGATATTCTAAGAAATTTTGTTGATATCACCGATTCAAAGCGCGAGTGGGACTTGGATAAATTTCTTGAAGAAATAAAATTAGAAATAAAAGAGAAAGTTGGAGGCCAGAAGGTCTTCATGCTTATTAGTGGTGGTGTTGATAGTACTGTGGCATTTGTACTGCTTTCACAAGTACTTGGTGAAGATAATATATATGGACTTTTTGTTGACACTGGATTTATGAGAATGAATGAAAAAGAAGAAGTGGAAAATGCCCTAGCTGAAGCGGGTATT
The DNA here is from genome assembly GCA_964400435.1 of uncultured Candidatus Peribacteria bacterium. Lineage (GTDB taxonomy): Bacteria > Patescibacteriota > Gracilibacteria > UBA1369 > LOWO2-01-FULL-3 > CAYNUR01. The sequence goes on along the minus strand of CAYNUR010000085.1, from coordinate 1,935 downwards.
AAAAATTTGCATGTTTATGATGCTAAAAGTGAGTACTTTGAAGCTTTAAAAGGTGTTTATGAGCCTGAAAAAAAGCGAATAATTATTGGTGATTTATTTTTAGATATTCAGGAAAAAGTTTCAAATGAACTAGGATTAAATCCTGAAGAATGGATAATTGGCCAAGGAACTATTTACCCTGACACAATTGAAACAGGTGGAACAAAAAGAGCTCATAAGATAAAAACTCATCATAATCGAGTTGAAAGAGTACAAAAATTAATTGAAGAAGGTAGAGTAATTGAACCTTTAGCTCAACTTTATAAGGATGAAGTGAGAGCTGTAGGTGAAAAACTTGGATTGGCAAAAGAAATTGTTTGGAGGCACCCGTTTCCTGGACCAGGACTTGCGGTTAGATGCTTATGTACAGAAGGTGAAGATTTACCAGGAAACAATGAGGAACTTGAAACTAGAATAAATGATCTTATTTCGGATAATGGTATAAAAGGAAAAATCTTACCAATAAAAAGCGTGGGGGTTCAGGGAGATGAAAGAACCTATCGTCATCCAGTTTTGCTTTATAGTAAGGAGTTAGACTGGGGTCGACTAAACACTTTGTCTACCCGTTTGACTAATCACTTTGCTGAGGTTAACAGGGCTTTATACTGCATATCTCCTGATGAAATCAATACTTTGACTAGTCGCGACTCTTATTTGGATCAGAAGAGAGTTTTGATTATTCAAGAAGCTGATAAGGTAGTAATGGACTATATTTATGAAGTTGGCATTGACCGAGATATTTGGCAGTTTCCTACAGTTCTAATTCCAGTAATAGTTAACAATTCTGGCAAAGAATCAATAGTCTTAAGGCCGGTATGTAGCTCCGAGGCAATGACGGCAAACTTCTACAGAATGAATGAAAAACACTTGAAAGAGCTAAAATCTCGTCTTGAAAAAATTGAGGAAGTCGGTGCTGTTTTCTATGACATTACGAATAAGCCACCTGGTACAATTGAGTGGGAATAATTCTGACTAACCACTTGATTAGTCACCCGGTTAGTCGAACGGCTAGTCGGTTTTATTTTTTGCCTATTTTAACCTTTTCTGGGCGACTAATCATAATTCCAAAATACTTCTCTATAAAGTTCTTCATTGAAACTGGACAATCCGTTGTTTGAAATTTTCTTTTTTTGTTTTTTGTGATTTTTGATTCGATCTCAGGGTGTCTTATTAAATAATCTTTTAAACTATTTGCAGTTATTACTCCAGATTGAACGATTGTTACATTTTTTCCCATATGCTTTTCGAAATATTTATACATTAATGGGTAGTGCGTGCATCCAAGGATTAGAGTATCAATATTTGAATGCTTTAAAGGTCTTAAGTACTTCTTTAGGATCGAAATAGCTTCCGGCCTGTGATGCCAATTTTCTTCGATTAATGGCACTAAGAGAGGACATGCTTTTGAATAAAGCTTAATATCTTTTGAAAGCTTAGCTACCTCAGCTTCATACTTTTTAGAATTGATTGTTGCTTTTGTACCTACCAATCCAATTCTTTTTGTTTTAGAAACTTTTACAACATATTCAGCAGTTGGAATTGTTACACCAAGAATCTTTCTTTCAGTTTCGTTTTCACCATCAAGATACTCCTTTTGCAACCAAGATAGAGCATTTGTTGAAGCCGTGTTACAGGCAATGATTATCAGTTTTACACCTTGGCCAAAGAGATGATTTATAGCTTGTTCTGTATATTCTCGAATTGTTTTTTCGCTATGATTTCCATATGGAGCACGTGCATTATCGCCGAGATATACATAATCGTACTCAGGCAATAAATCCATTATCGGCTTCAAAACTGTTAAACCACCAAATCCGGAATCAAAAACACCAATCATATTTATTAAATTAATTTTGCTATAGTTTTTATCCTAGAAAAAGATTAGTCAATGCATAC